>VGXI01000006.1 GCA_016873475.1 bacterium
CCGACCGCGACTCCACCGACTACAAGCAGGGCTGGGCGGCCTTCCTCTGCCTGCTCAAGCTCTACATCGAGCGCGGCCTGCGCTGGGACTAGCCCGCCCCCGGGGGCGAGTGGCGCCAGAAACGAAACACTGACAATCGCTTGCAGTTCTTGGTGGGCTTCTGCGCCGGCCCCTTGACGGCGCTCTCCCTTCGATCTATATTTGCACAGCTATGCAAGCGAATTTGGAACCTCGCGACACCCTGGACGGCCTGCTCAGCCCGGCACTCTTCAAGGCGCTCGGCGACCCGAACCGTCTCGCCCTGCTGCTGCGCCTCGCCGCGGCCGGCGGGCCGGCCACGGTGAGCGCGCTGCGCGGCTGCTGCGAGCGGGACCTCTCCGTGGTCTCGCGGCACCTCGCGCGCCTGCGCGAGGCGGGCATCGTCGTCGCCGAGCGCCGCGGCCGCGAAGTGCACTACCAGCTCACCAGCGACCTGGCGAGCACCCTGCGCGCCATCGCCGACGCCCTCGACGCCTGCTGTCCGCCCGCCGCCTGCGCGCCGGGAGCCTGCTGCCCGCCGGGCACCTGCGGTATGGACCCCAAAGAAGGAGAGACATGAGCACTCACGACTCCACCCGCGAGCGCATTTCCCGGGACTACGCCGCCGCCATCAAGCAGGGGGGCTCCTGCTGCGGCGACAAGGCCGTGGCGCCCACGGTGGCCGCCCTGGCTGGCTACAGTGCCGAGGACGTCGCCGGCCTGCCGGGCGACATCCTCGCCAGCAGCTTCGGCTGCGGCAACCCCCTGGCCTTCAGCGAGGTGGCCCCCGGCGAGACCGTGCTGGACCTGGGCAGCGGCGCCGGGCTCGACCTCATCCTCGCCGCGCGCAAGGTGGGGCCGACGGGCCGCGTGATCGGCGTCGACATGACCGAGGCCATGCTCGAGGCTGCCCGCGCGAACATCGCCGCCGCAGGCCTGACCAATGTCGAGCTGCGCAAGGGGCTGGTCGAAGCGCTCCCCGTGGCTGACGCCTCCGTGGACTGGGTCATCTCCAACTGCGTGATCAACCTGTCGCCCGAGAAGGAGCGCGTCTTCGCGGAGATCGCGCGGGTCTTGCGGCCCGGCGGCCGCCTGCGCGTGAGCGACATCGTCGCCGAGGATCTGCCCGCGGCCCTGCGCGAGAACGCGCAGGTGAGGAGCGCCTGCCTGGGCGGCGCAATCAGCGAGCCCGAGTACTGCGCGGGCCTGCGTGCGGCGGGACTCGTGGACGTGGAGGTGCCCGAGAGGCTCGTCTACGAGGCGAGCCAGCTCGCGGACATGGTCTGCGAGCTGGGCGAGGAAGGCGCGCCGGCGACCGGCTGCGGCTGCGGCTGCGAGGGCGGCGGTGGCCTGGATCGCAAGGCCGCGGGCCGCGTGGCCGAGGCCCTGGCGGGCAAGGTCTGGAGCGCACGCTTCAGCGCGCGGAAACCGGAGTAGCCGTGCGGCGCGAGAACTTCGGCAGCGGCGCGCCCTGGGAGGCGGTCGTCGGTTACTCGCGCGTGGTGCGCGCCGGCCGGCGGCTCTACGTGACGGGCACCGTGGGCGAAGGCGCGGACGCCTACGCCCAGGCGAAGAGCGCGCTCGAGAGAATCGCCGCCGCGCTGGCGCGAGCGGGCGGCAGCCTGGCCGATGTGGTGCGCACGCGCATCTTCGTCACCGACATCGCGCGGGACTGGGAGGCCGTGGGCCGCGCGCACCGCGAGGCGCTCGGCGACGTGATGCCGGCCACGAGCATGGTGCAGGTGGCCGCGCTCATCGAGCCGCGCTATCTGGTGGAGATCGAGGCCGACGCCGAGCTCGGGCTCCTGCCGGCCGCCGCGGCGACGATCGAGCCTGCAGCCTACAACGACGCCGCCGTGGCAGCGCTGCTCACCGCTGCGGGCCTGCCCGTGCCCGGCCCCGAAGACGCCCCCGTGCAGATGCGCGTGCTCCGCGAGGCCGACCGCGTGCTCGCCTGCGCGGGCACCGAGCGCCACGGCGAGGCGGCGCTGCTGCGCTCGGTGGCCGTCGCCGCCGAAGCCCGCGGGCGGGGGCTGGGCCGCGCGCTCGTGGCGGCGGTGCTCGCGGAGCTGGAGGCGCAGGGGGCGCGGGAGGTCTACCTGCTCACGCTCAGCGCCGCAGGCTTCTTCGCGCGGCTGGGCTTTGTGCCGGTCGCGCGGGGTGAGGTGCCGGCGCCCGTGCTCGCCGCGCGGGAGTTCTCCATCCACTGCTGCGACCGCGCCCAGGTGATGCGGCGGCCGCTCTGAAGCCGGCGCGCAACGCCCTGCCCTTGACTTCGTAGGCGTGCTAGACTGCGGTGCCCGCCCTCGGCGGGTCGATCCGCGGCTTCCCCCCGCCCCGATTCCAGGAGGAACTCCATGCGCGCACAACGCGCCCGACTCGCGCTCGCGCTGCTCGCCGTCGCCGCCCTCGCGACCACGGCCAGCGCCCTGAGCTATCCGCCTTCGCGCACCGTCGACCAGGTCGACGACTATCACGGCACGAAAGTCGCCGATCCCTACCGCTGGCTCGAGGACATCGGCAGCGACGAGGTGAAGGCCTGGGTGGAGGCCCAGAACGCTCTCACCTTCGGCCAGCTCGAGAGAATCGACGGCCGCGACCGCCTCCTCGCCCGCTTCAAGCAGCTCAGCAACTACCCGCGCTACTCGATGCCCTACAAAAAGGCCGGGCGGTATTTCTACGCCAAGAACGACGGCCTTCAAAACCAATGGGTGCACTACTGGTCGGAGAGCCTGGACGGCACGCCCAAGGTGCTCTTCGACCCCAACACCTGGAGCGCGGATGCCACCATCGCGCTGGCGGGCATGGACGTCAGCGAAGACGGCAAGCGCGTCGTCTTCGGCAAGAGCGCCAGCGGCAGCGACTGGTCCGAGTGGCAGGTGATGGACATCGCCAGCGGCAAGGTCCGCAAGGACCTCATCAAGTGGAGCAAGGGCGGCGCGCAGTGGGACGCGGCCGGCGCCGGCTTCTACTACGAGCGCTTCCCCGAGCCCAAGCCCGGCGAGGAGACCCTCGCCACGGCCGAGAACGGCGCCATCTGGTACCACAAGCTGGGCGACCCGCAGAGCAAGGACAAGCTGATCTTCTCGCTGCCCGAGCACCCGGACTGGCTGGTCGGCCTCGCCCTCAACGAGGAGCGCGACCTCGGCCTGCTCTACGCGACGCCCCGCGGCGCCATGCACAGCAAGATCTACCTGCTCGACGTGAAGAAGCCCGGCGCCAAGCCCACGCTCCTCATCGACGACCACGAGAACGAGTACAGCTTCATCAACAACGAGGGCGACCGGCTCTGGTTCAGCACCACGAAGGACTCGCCGCGGGGCCGCATCATCGTCATCGACCGCAAGCGCCCCGAGGAAAGCGCCTGGCAGACCGTGATCCCCGAGGGCCGCTTCGCGCTGCAGTGGGCGAGCTACACGGGCGGGGAGCTTTTCGTCTCCTACCTCAAGGACGCGCGCACGCAGATCCTGCGCTACACGCTGGAGGGCAGGCGCCTCGGCGAGGTGGCGCTGCCGGGCCGCGGCACCGCTTACGGCTTCGGCGGCCGCAAGACCGACACCGAGACCTTCTTCAGCTACGTCGACTTCGTCACCCCGACGACGATGTTCCGCTACGACATCGCCAGCGGCGCGATCAAGCCCTACCGGAAGTACGAGGTGCCGATCGACACCAGCCAGTACGAGTCCAAGCAGGTCTTCTGCCGCAGCGTGGACGGCGCGGCGATCCCCATCTTCCTCGTCTACAAGAAGGGCCTCGAACTCGACGGCACGAACCCGACCGTGCTCTACGGCTACGGCGGCTTCTCCGGCTCCCAGCAGCCCTTCTTCTCGACGACCCAGACGGCCTGGTACGACATGGGCGGCATCTGGGCCACCGCCTGCATCCGCGGCGGCGGCGAGTACGGCGAGGAGTGGCACCTCGCCGGTTCGCGCGAGGGGCGCCTGCTCAGCTTCCAGGACATGATCGCCTGCGCCGAGTGGCTCATCGACGAGGGCTACACGCAGCCCGCGCGGCTCGCCCTGATGGGCGGTAGCCAGGGCGGCATGATGGTGGGGGCGGTCGTCAACGCGCGGCCGAATCTCTTCGGCGTCTCGCTGCCGATGGTCGGCGTCATGGACATGCTGCGCTTCAACCAGTGGGGCTTCGGCGCCTACTGGGAGGGCGACTACGGCAGCCCGCAGGACCCCGAGATGTTCCCCGTGCTCCACAGCTACTCGCCCTACCACAACCTGAAGAAGGGCGTGCGCTACCCGGCCACCCTGATCACCACGGCCGACACGGACGACCGCGTGATGCCGGCCCACAGCTTCAAGTACGCGGCGGCCATCCAGGCAGCCCAGGCCCCGGACAGCCCGCCGGTACTGCTGCGGGTGGAGACCCGGGCCGGCCACGGGGGCGGCAAGCCCCTCGACAAGGCCCTGGCCGAGTATGCGGACATGTACGCCTTCACCGCGAATGCCATGGGCATCGCCGTTCCTCGCTGGTAATGGAGCCATGCAAGTGATTTGTCGACAGGAGCTCTTGACTTTGTCAGGTTGTTCGGTAAAATGAGCGATAACTCACTGAGCGCATGCTCAGTCTGGCGGTCGCTTTGCCGAGCAGGAGGGACGAGAGAAGGGCCCGCAGCCGCGAGGCCATCCTGTCGACCGCCCGCGAGTTGATCGCCGCGGGGGGCCTGGCGGCCACGAGCACCCAGAAGGTGGCTCTGGCCGCCGGGCTCTCCCACGGCGCGCTCTTCGTCCACTTCCCCCGCCGGGAAGACCTGCTTGCCGCTCTTGTCGGCGGTCTTGCCGCCCACTTCGAAGCCGGGCTGGGTCCGCCCCCTTCCAGCCTCGCGACCGAGCTGGCCCTGCAGCTGGAGCGCCTGGCGGCCCAGGAGAAGCTCTACGCCCGCCTGCTCGCCGAGGAGACGGCGCTGCCCGCCTCGGCCCGCGAGTCCCTGCGCGCCCTGGAGCGCGTCCTCAGTGCCCGGGTCGCCGCCGCCTTCGCCGCGGACCGGCCGCGCCTGGGCCTGCGCCCCCTCTCGCCGCGACTCGTCGCCGCGGCCTGGCTGGCCATGCTGCAGCGCGCGCTACTGCGCGGCGAGACCGGTGCCGCCCTGCCCGAGTGGGGCGGGGAGATCCGTCGCTTCCTGCTCGAACTCGTCGCCGCCTAGGCTGGCGGCCGCCGCGCCAGGCGAGCGCGCCGCGGGCACCCGGTCGGCGTTGCCGCGTAGCTGCCTGCCTGCTAGCTTCCCGCTACCCCTCTTCGGACGGTGCCCGTGGGCTTCCTCAACGCCGTGCTGCTCTTCGGCCTCCTGGGCAGCCTCGTGCCGCTCGTCATCCACCTGCTCGAGCGGCGGCGCCTGCCCACCCTGCAGGTGCCGAGCCTGCGCTTCCTGCGCGAGCTGAACCGCCGGCAGATGCGCCGCCTCGAGTTGCGGCGGCTGCTGATTCTCATCGTGCGCATGCTGCTCGTCGCGCTCATCGCCTTCGCGCTCGCCAGGCCCACGCTCACGGGGCCCATTGCCGCCATCTTCCCCGAGGACGCGCCGCGCGCCATCGCACTGCTCATCGACAACAGCGCCAGCATGCAGCTCGAGACCGAGCGCGGCAGCCTCGCACAGCTCGCCCGCACGCGGGCGCGGGACCTGCTCGCCGACCTCGCGCCCAAGGACGAAGTGCTCGTCTATGCCCTGGAAGCCGAGCCGCGCGACCTCGGCGGCGGCCCGCTGAGCCCGGCTCTCGCGGCGGCCCTGCTCGAGGAGTGGCCGCAGGCCGACGGCGGCGCCGCGCTGCGCGCCGGCCTCGCCCGCGCGATGGTCGATCTCGCCCAGCGCCCCCAGCCCCAGCGCGAGCTCTACCTGCTCAGCGACTTCGCGGGCGCCACCCTCGCCGCCGACAGCACGACCCTGCCGCCCGCGGGCGAGCTGCGCCTCTTCGCCCTGCCGCTCTCGCAGAGCCCGCCCCCCAATGCCGGCCTCGTCGGCCTGCGCCTGCCCGTGCGGCCCCTGCTGCCGGGCCAGCCCTTCGAGTTGGGAGTGGCCGCGCGGACGACGGGCGCGCAGCGCGGCGAGGCCTATCCGGTCGAGCTGGAGCTGGCCGGCGAGCACCGCGGCGGCTTCAGCGTCGAACCCGCAACGGCCGGCGAGCTCCAGTGGCGCAGTCTCGCCGTCACGCTGCCGGCCGGCGGCGAGCGCGGCGTGACGGGCCTCTGGCGCAAGCAGCGCGACCGCTTCGCTCCCGACGACGCCCTGCCCTTCACGCTGAGCGTGGCCGCGCGCCTGCGCGTGCTGCTCGTCGCCTCGCCGAGTGCGGCCGGCGAGCGCGGCGCCCGGCTCTCGCCGGCCGATCACCTGGCGCGCGCCCTCGATCCCTACCGGGGACAGCGGCCGGAGGCGATCGCGCTGGATCTCGAGCAGCGTGGCGTCTCGGCCCTCGCCAGCGACTTGCTCGCGGACCGTCATCTCGTCGTGCTCAGCGGCGGCGACGGCCTCGACGCGACTCGCGGCCAGCTCCTCGCCGACTTCGTCGACGCGGGCGGGGGGCTCGTCGTCGCGCCCAGCGCCGCCGGCGCCGGCGACCTCGCCCGCTACCTGCTGCCGCGCCTCGGCGGTCCGGCCGAGCTGGAGGCGGCTCAGGGCGGCCGCGAGACGCTCGCTCAGCTCGAACCGGAGCATCCGCTCTTCGCCGATTTCTCGGCCGAACACCGGCGCGTTCTGGCCGAGCAGCCCCTCTGGACGAGCTTCCGCACGCGCCCGGGCGAGCGCGAGATCCTCGCGCGCTTCGCCTCCGGCGGCCCGGCGCTGCTCGGCTGGGAGCACGGTCGCGGCCGCGTCCGCTTTCTCCTCTTCGAGGTCGGGCCCGAGGGGGGCGAGCTGCCCTACTCCTCGATGTTCCTGCCCCTGCTGCAGGAGCTGGCCCAGGAAGCGGCCGGTGCCGGGCAACCGCAGCTCGTCGAGGCCGGGCAGGCCCTGAGCTGGCCGCTCGCGGGCACCTCCGCTGGAACCGACCCCGGGCAGGCTGCGCAGGGCCTCGAGCTGATCGGCCCCGACGGCAAAGCGCAGCCGCTGCAGCTCGACGAGACCAGCTTCCCGCCCCGCGTGCGCGCCCTCGCGCGGCAGGCCGGGATCTACCGCCTGCAGACGCGTGGCGAAACGGCGGCGCGCACCCTCGGCCTCGCCGCCGTGAGCGCGCCTCCCGCCGAAGGCCTGCTCGCGCCGCTGCCGGTCGACAGCATCCCGATCCGTCTCGGCCTCCCCGGATTGCAGGTCGTCGATGCCGGCCAGCCGCTAGCGACGGCGCTGCACGCCGGTCGCTACGGCAAGGAGCTGGCGCGCAGCCTCCTCATCCTCGCGGCCCTCCTCCTCGCCCTGGAGCTGTGGCTCGCCCAGCGGGCAGAGGCCAGCTGAGGGCTTGACGCGCCTGCGGCTGCCTGCCACGCTGGCCGCATGACGCCGGCCCGCCTCTACCTCTTCTCCCTCCTGGCGCTGGTCCTGGCTGGCATCCTCCTCTTCGGTGGCCGGGACAGCATCGCCACCAACAGCGTCGCCGCCGTGGCGGTCATCCTCGCGCTGGTTGCCTATTTGCTCGGGATCTACCTCGCCCGGGTCGGCCGCCGCGGCGAGGAGGCCCTCAGCGCCCTGCGCTCGCGCATCGCCAGCGTCAGCGAGGAGGCGATCGGCGCCGAGTACCGGACCTACCACCTCGGAGGACTGGACGAGCTGGCCGCCGGCGATCTGCTCGTGCTCTACGCCACCCGCGACGGCTGGCTGCTCGTCCCCCTGCTGGACGAGCTGGCCTGGTTCAAGGTGCCGGGGGACGGCGTCGGGCCCGTGAGTCTGGAGCGCGAAGGGGGGCTCCACCTGCGGGCGGAGCTGAAGAGCGACAACGGGCGCGCGCTGAACCTGCGCCTGGCCTCGACCCTCGCCGATCCGCGCAGCGAGGACTCCGCCGCGCTGCGGGACCTCGAGACCCTGCAGAGCGCCCTGCGCGGCCGCGCCGCGAGCGCCTAGGGACGACCTGCGCCCAGGCTGCCCGCTCCCGGCCTGCTCATCCTACTGGTACTCCCGGCCCAGGATCACGCTGACGATGATCGCGCCCACGGCCAGCGGCGCCGCGAAGCGGATCGCGAAGCGCCAGGCGCCGTAGCTGGCCATTCGCCCGTGCCCCTGCGATGTAGCGCGGGGTCCAGCCCGCGACCACGCTGTAATTAGGAGAGGATCACGAAACCCGTGATGACGCCGAGCACGCCAACGCCCGGCCAGAGACCGGCGCTCCGCTTGCCCGCCGAGAGCGCGCGGAAGCTGCCCACCGGGTCCTTCTCGGCGCGGCGGCCCATGAGGATCTCGGCGACCATGATCGGCGCGCCGACCAGGATGACGGCCGCGAGGTAGATCAGCACGAAGGCGCCGCCGTGGTTCTCCATTGCGATGTAGGGGAACTTCCAGGGATTGCCCAGACCGACGGCGCTGCCCGCCGCCGCCAGGGTGAAGCCCAGGCGGCCCGTCCACTGGCCGCGCTGGCCGCTCGCCGGCTTGCTCATCCGCATCCTCCCGCGTCGTGGCTGGCGCGACCCTAGCGAGGCCGGCGGCGCAGGGTCAAGCAGGGCCTCGCGGCCCCGCGGCCGGCGGCTCCGCTCCCCCGGCTGGCGGCGATTCCGGACGATTTGCTATTCTTTAGCCGGCGGTCGGCCGTCCGGCCTGTGATTTCCCGGGAGGCGAGGTGTCTCTGGCAGCGGAGAGGCGTGCAACAGCGGGGCTCAGCGACGAGCAGCTCTGGGCGCTGACCCAGGGCGAGCCCTCGCCGCTGGCGCGCCGGGCGGCCACCGCTCTGCTCGGTCGCTACCAGGAGCGCGTCTATCGCTGGTGCTACGGGCGGGTTGGCGAACACGAACTGGCCAGGGATCTCGCGCAGGACGTGCTCGTCAACGCCTACCGCGGCCTCGCCGGTTTCGACGGCCGCGCGCGCTTCTCCACCTGGCTCTTCGCGATCGCCAGGAACCGGTGTTTGAATGCGCTCCGGAGCCCGGCGCTCTTTGAGGAGGGCCTCGATCTCGATGCCCTGCCCGCTGCCCAGGGTGGTCAGGACGACGAGTTCTCCGGGCGCGAGGAGGAGGAGCGCCTCCTGGCGCTCATCCGCTCGGCGCTGCCGCCGCTGGACCAGCAGGTGCTGTGGCTGCGCTGCGTCGAGAAGATGCCGGTGGACGGCATCACGCGCCTGCTGGCGATCGAGGAAGCCAGCGGAGCGCGGGCAGTCCTGCAGCGCGCCCGGCGCCGCCTCCGCGCGGCGCTGGCGGCCGAGGAAGGAGACGAGGTCCGTGGTTGACCGCTGCCCATTGCCCGAACTGCTCCCCGAGCTGGCCGAACTACCGGCGACGGACCCGCGGCGCCGGCACCTGGACGCTTGCCCCGCCTGCCAGGCGCGCCTGGCCGACTACCGCGATTTCATGGCCGGGGCGGCGCCCTGTCCGCCCCGGGAGCTGAAGCCGGCGCTCGCCGCACTGGACGCCGGGCTGCGCGCGGCAATCGCGGAGAGCGAGGGGGCGGCAGCGAGGCCGCGGGTTCGCCGGCTGTCTCTCGAGCATCCGGCGGCACGGCTGGGCCTCGCCCTCGCCGCGGTCCTGTTGCTACTGGTCGCGCTGAATGCGCTGCCGCGAGGCACGCGAGAGCGGGAGATCCGGCTGCGCGTCGACGAGGAGCTGCCGGATGCCGGCCAGGGGCTGCGCCTGCGTCCGGCGCGCCTGCTGGCGGACGGCGGCCTCGCGCTCGCCTGGGAGCCGGTGGCGGGCGCGGACGCTTACTCGGTGCGGCTGCTGGCACCGGATCTCTCGCTGCTGGCCGAGCGCTCGAGCGGGGGCGCCACGGAGCTGCGCCTGGAGGCTCGCGAGCTGCGCGCACTGCTGGCCGGTGCGCGCATCCTGGTCTGGCAGGTCCAGGCGCGCGCGGGTGGGGATCCGCTCGTCCAGTCGTCGCCGGCGACCTTCGCCCTGCCCGCGGCGCCCTGAGCCCGGCATGCGTTTTCGCGCCCGGCATGTCGTCCCGCTCGCCGTCCTCTTCGCGCTGCTCGCGGCCCCGCCGGCGCGGCCCGCGCCGGTTGGCGCGACCGGAGCGGCGGCGTGGCCCGCGCTGGCGCGGCTGGACTCGCTGCGCCTCGCCTGGCGCGGTGCCGAGGCGCTCGCCCTCATCGACACCCTCCTGCCCGCCGCGCGCGCAGCGCGCGACAGCGCCCGGCTCGCGGGACTGCTCGTCCGCCAGGGCGAGCTGCTGACGTCGCTGGGCAGCGCGGGCCTCGCCGAGGCGCCGCTGCGCGAAGCGCTCGCGCTGGGCGCGGCGCGAGGGGACACGCGCACCCGGCTCAACGCGCTGCGCTGGCTCGGTCTCGCGCTCGAGGGCCAGGGCCGCGCCGCCGAGGCGACGCAGCGCTACCTCGAGCTGCAGAACCTGGCCGCGGCCGCCGGTGACGCCAGGCACCAGGGCTGGGCGCAGGTGGGGCTGGCCTGGCAGGACTACCAGGCCGGCCAGAGCGCGCGCAGCGCCGAGCGCTACCGCCAGGCGATCGCGCACTTCGCCGCCACCGACGAGCGCCGCGGCGAGATCTGGGCCTGGAACGGTCTCGGCGGCGCGCTCGCCAGTCTCGGCGACTATCGCGCGGCGATGGACTGCTACCGGCGCGCGGCCGCGGGTGCGCGCGCCGGCGGCGATCCGACGGTCGAAGCGATGGCACTCAACAACCTGGGCGGCCTCGCCTTCGACCTCGGCGATCCCGGCGATGCGATCGGGCACTTCGACCGCGCCCGCCAGATCGAGATCGCTGAGCACTACCCCAAGGGCGCCTTCCTGCCCGCGCTCAACATCAGCCGTTGCGAGCAAGAGCTGGGGCGGCTCGCGGCGGCATCAGCGCTCCTCGACTCCCTGCTCGGCGCGAGTCGCGCCGGCGGCTGGCCCGATCTGGAAGCCCGGGCCCAACTCGGCCGCGCCGAGCTGGCGATGCGCCGCGCGCGCCCGCGCCAGGCGGCGGGGATCTACCGCGAGGTGCTGGCCATGGGCGCGCGCCTGCCCGAGCGCAGTGCGCTGGACGCCCGTCTCGGCCTCGCCCGCGCCCTGGCCCGCTGCGAGGGCGATGCGGCCGCGCTCGCCGCGCTCTCCTTCGGCGATGCGCCGCTCGAGGACCGCCAGCTCGCAACGGCGATCGCTGCTGAGACCGGTCGCCGGCTGCTTGCGCTCGGCCGGCCGGCAGAGGCGCTGCCGCGCTACCGCGCCGCCGCCGCCGAGGCCGCCCAGCTGGGCCTGGGCGGCCTGCGCGTGCAGGCGCTGGCCGGCCTCGCCGCTGCACAGCGCGCGCTGGGGCACGCCGACAGCGCCCTCGTTCTCCTGCGCGAGGGCGCACGGATCTGGGAAGCCGAACGCAGCCTGCCGCGCGACCCCGAGTGGCGTGAGCAGCGCGGGGCGGCCGGTCATCTCCTCTACAGCGAACTTGCGCTCGCCCTGCTCGCGCCGCGCGCCGGCCTCAAGGAGGCTGCGCGCACGCGCCCCGCCTTCGACCAGCTCCAGCGCTTCAAGGCGCGCACGCTGCAGGAGCGCATGCTCGGGCCTGGCGCCCCCGCGGGCGAGTCCGCCTGGGCAACGGCCAACCTGGATCGATTGCAGCGCGAGACCCTGCGCGACGGCGAATTGCTGCTCGACCTCTATCTCGGCCCGGAGCGCTCGCTGCTCTTCGCGGTGACGCGCGCGCACTGCTACGCCCTGTTGTTGCCGGCCGAGGAACTGATCAGCGGCCGCCTGCGCGCATTGCATGGTCTGCTCGCCGCGCCGCCGGACCGGGCCGCACCGGCCGCCGCGCGAGAGGCCGAGCAGGCGGTGATCGCGGCGGCGGCCGCCGCCCTGCGCGGCCAGCTCTTCGGGGGGATCGAGGACCTCCTGGTGGCGAGCCGGCGCGTGGTGCTCGTCCCCGACGGCGTGCTCAACCTGTTCGCTCCCGCCCTGCTCGACCTTGCCGGGGGCCGGGAGTGGATCCGCGTCCCCGCCGCCGCCGTGCTCGTCGGACTGCGCGCGGGCGGTGGGGCACCGGCGCCACTGCGGCCGCTGCGCGCGCTCGCCCTTGCGGGCGACGGTGAGCGCGTCGCCCTGCCGGGCGCACGCCGCGAAGCCGCGGCCCTGGCGCGGGGTTATCGGGGCGTCGAGCGCTTGCTCCTGCCGGGGGCGGTCGGCGGCGACATCTCCCTCGAGCGCCTGCGCGGCTACGACCTGCTGCACATCGCCGCCCACGCCGAGCTGAACGACCAGAGCCCCTGGCAGTCCGCGCTGCTGCTCGGCGGCAAGCGGCTCAGCGCGGCCGAGATCGCCCGCGGCCGGCTCGACGCGCGCCTCGCCGTGCTGGCGGCCTGCGCCTCGGCGGACGGCCGCCGGCTCTCGGGCGAGGGCGTCCTCGGCCTGGCGAGCGCCTTCCTCGGCGCCGGCGCGCCGGCCGTGATCGCGACACTCTGGCCCGTCGACGATGCGGCGACCGCCGCGCTGATGGAGCGCTTCTACGCCGAGCTGGCCGCCGGGCGGAGCGCGGCCGCCGCCCTGGCCGGCGCCCAGGCGGCCCTGCGCACCAGGGAGTCCACCGCCCATCCCTTCTTCTGGGCCGGCGTCGTGCTGGTGGGGGACGGGGAGGCCGGTCTGCCCCTGCGCCAGCGGCCCTTCCTCGCCCGTCACGGCCTCCGCCTCCTGGCCGGCCTGGCCGGGCTTCTCCTGCTCTCGGTCGCCCTGCGGCCCGCCCGAAAAATGCGCGCCTCCTTGTGATCCCCGCACGCCTCCCGGTTCTCAGAAGCCGACCACTTCGCCGGGAGGCCGACCATGCCGCGCACCGCCGTCCGCAGCACTTCCATCCTTCGCCTTGCCGCCGCGCTCACCCTCCTCGCTGTCGCCCTCGGCCTGCCGCTCCGCACGGCGGCGCCGCCCCGCGCAGGCGCGCCGGCCGCCGCGCTGCCGGCCGGCATCGATGCGGGCTGGTGGGACGCCGTGCGCCAGGACCTGAGCGCGCGCGAATACGCCTTCGACTTCACGCCAGCGGGCGGCCTCGCCGCCCCCAACCGCGCGCAGGGCCTGCGCCTCGACTTCACGGCGGCGGGCTTGAAGGTCGAGCCGCGCCGCGGCAGCGCCGCGGACTGGAACTGGACCTGGCGCACGGCCGCCTGGGGCCGCCCCGGCGCGCTGCAGGCTCTGCCCGCCGTGGCGCCGCAGGCCGAGGTGCAGCGGGTGGAGTACGCCTACGCCGGCCTGCGCGAGTGGTACGAGAACCGCGAGGCGGGGCTCGAGCAGGGCTTCACCGTCGGCGCGCCGCCCGCCGGCGAGGGTCCGCTCGCGGTGCTGGGCGCGCTGGACGGCACCCTGAGCGCACGCCGTGCGGGCGAGGGCCTGGTCTTCGTCGACGCGCAGGGACGCGAGCGCCTGCGCTATGGCGAGCTGGCGGCCTGGGACGCGACCGGTCGCGACCTGCCCTGCCGGCTCGAAATCGCGGACGGCGGCCTGCGGCTGCTCGTCGACGACATGGGTGCGCAGTATCCGGTGGTCATCGATCCCCTGCTCACCACGCCCGACTGGGAGGTGCACGGCGCCATCGCCAACGCCGCGATGGGCTATCGCGTGGCGACGGCGGGCGACGTCAACGGCGATGGCTACAGCGACGTGATCGCCGGCTCGCCGGACTACACGACGAACGGCGTCACCCATTACGGCCGTGCCTGGGTGTTCCTCGGCGGCGCCGGCGGGCGACGTCAACGGCGATGGCTACAGCGACGTGATCGCCGGCTCGCCGGACTACACGACGAACGGCGTCACCCATTACGGCCGTGCCTGGGTGTTCCTCGGCGGCGCCGGCGGCCTCGCGGCCACGCCGCACTGGGAAGTCACGACCACTCAGGACGACTGCCGCTTCGGCTACAGCGTGGCGACGGCTGGGGACGTCAACGGCGACGGCTACGACGACGTGCTCGTCGGCGCGCCCGACTACACGCTGAGCAGCCAGGAGAACGGCTGCGCCTTTCTCTACCTCGGATCGGCGAGCGGCCTCGACACCAGCGCCGACTGGCGCGAGGACGGCAGCAACACCTACGTCTCCTTCGGCTACAGCGTGTCGACGGCGGGCGACGTCAACGGCGACGGCTACGACGACATCATCATCGGCGATCCCTACTTCGGCACCACGGGGCGCGCGACGATCTACCTGGGCGGCGCCTCCGGCCCCGACCACACCTACGATTGGTTCGTGAACCTGACCGGCCGCACCGGCCACTGCGTGGCGGGCGCGGGCGACGTCAACGGCGACGGCTATGCGGACGTGATCGTCGGCTCGCCCTGGCGCTCGAACGGGCTGGGCGCGGAGGGTGCGTTCTACGTCTTCCACGGCGGATCCGGCGGGCCGGACACCACCGCGGATCGCACGGTCTTCGGGGACGAGGTCGCGCAGTACCTGGGCTACTGCGTGGCGCGCGCCGGGGACACCAACGGCGACGGCTACGGCGACGTGCTCGTGGGCGGCGTGGCGCTGGACGGCTTCTACGCCACGACCTCGAAAGTGCAGCTCTACACGGGCGGCGCGAGCGGCGTGGGCGCCACGCCGGTCTGGGAGAAGGAGCAGGCCGACGACCTGCAGCCGCTGGGCTACGACCTCGCCACGGCGGGAGACGTGAACGGCGACGGCCTGGCCGACGTGCTCGTCGGCTGCCGGCAGAGCGATCTCGGCGGCGCCGACGCGGGCACGGCCTGGCTCTACTTCGGCTCGCTCCAGGGCCTGGCGACCACCGCGGCCTGGACCGTGGACGGCGAGGCGGCCGGCGACCTGCTCGGCCCCGTCGGCACGGCGGGCGACGTGGACGGCGATGGCTTCAGCGACATCCTGCTCGGCGCCACCGGCAGCGACGTCGGCCACGCCGCCGCCGGTGGACTCTACTGCTACTCGGGCGCCGGCGACCTGCCCAAGACGACGAGCGGCTGGTACGCCCAGGGCGACCAGGTCGATGGCACCTTCGCCTACCGCCTGGCCTGCGCGGGCGACGTCAACGGCGACGGCTACGACGACCTCTGGGTCGGCGCGCCCTGGTACGACAACGGCCAGGTCGACGAAGGCGCCGTCTTCCTCTACTTGGGCGGCCAGCTCGGCCTGGCCTACGCGCCGGGCTGGTGGGCCGAGGGCGATCAGACGGATTGCCACTTCGGCTTCGGGCTCGACAGCGCGGGCGATGTGAACGGGGACGGCCTCGCGGACGTCATCGTCGGCGCTTCCTGGTACGACGGCAGCGCCGGCTCCAGTGGCGCTGCCTTCCTCTGGTACGGCACGGCGGGCGGTGCCCCCTCCGGCAATCCCGCGAATGCGGACTGGAGCGCCATCGGCGCCCAGGCCGGGGCAATGCTGGGCGCCGGCGTCTGCGGGGCCGGCGACGTCAACGGCGACGGCTACGGCGACGTGGTGATCGGCGCGCCCTTCTACGACAATCCGACGACCAACGAAGGCGCGGTCTGGGGCTACTACGGCGGTCCGACCGGGCTGCCGGCCGCGCACGACTGGTTCCACGACACGGGCAGCGCGGAATCCGGCTACGGGCTGCGTCTGGCCTCCGCCGGCGACATGAACGGCGACGGCTACAGCGATCTGCTCGTGGCCGCGCCGCTGTACAACCACGGCAGCACGGACGAGGGCCTGATCTTCGTCTACATCGGCGGCGAGGACGGGCTGCAGACCGGCGCACCCTGGTGGTTCGCCGAGAGCAACGAGGCGGACGCCGAGCTCGGCCTGTCCATCGCCTGCGCCGGGGACGTCAACGCCGACGGCTACAGCGACATCATCGCCGGCGCGCCCTACATGGACTCACCGGCCACGGACGTCGGCCACGCGCTGGTCTGGCTGGGCGCGGCCACGGCGCCGCCGACCGGCACGCCGGCCAACGCCGAGCTGAACGTCGGCATCAGCGACAGCTATGCGCACCTCGGCAGCGCGGTGGGCGGCGCCGGCGACGTCGACGGCGACGGCTACAGCGACGTGATCATCGGCGCCCCGCACTACACGACGGCTGCCGGCACCGCCGCCGGCCTCGCCTTCATCTACCGCGGCGGCCCGGACGGCATCGTCCACGGCGCGGCGCCCTGGTTGATCGACGGCATCCAGGAAGAGAGCTGGTTCGGCAACGCCACCTGCAGCGGAGACTTCAACGGCGACGGCTTCAGCGACGTCGTCGTCGGCGCGGAGCAGTACAGCAACGGTCAGAACCAGGAGGGCCTCGCCTTCCTCTTCTATGGCAACGGCGGCCGCGGCCTCGCCCGCACGCCGCGCCAGTGGAAGACGGACACCGTGACCCGTCTTGCGCCCCTGGGCCGCAGCGACGCCCTCGACGCCGTCGCCCTCAGCGCGCGGGGTCGCACGCCGGGCGGCCGCGGCACAGTGCGCTTCGTGGCCGAGGTCGAGCCGCTGGGCACGGACTTCGACGGCGCGGGCACGGTGGCCGGCAATTGGACCGACACCGGCGCTCCCGCGGCGGGTGCGGGCAGCGCGGTCGCGCTCGCGCCGGCGCTCGCCGGCGGCCTCGCCGACGACACGGCGCAGCACTGGCGCCTGCGCCTCGAGACCGGCGATCCTTACTTCCCGCGCACGCCCTGGCTCAGCCTGTCCGCGAACGCGATCACGATGACGGACTTCCGCACGCGCGGCGCAGGCACGGGGGCGGGCGAGACGCCGCCGGCGAGCCTGCTGGCGCTGGAGAGCTACCCGAATCCCTTCAATCCCGCGACCACGCTGAGTTACACGCTGCCCGCCGCCGGACATGTGCAGCTGGATGTCTACGACGCTGCCGGACGCCACCTGCGGCAGCTCGTCTCGACGACACAGGCGGCCGGCCCTCACACGGCGGTGTGGAACGGGTGTGATGGGGAGGGCCGGCCCCTGGTTTCCGGGCTCTACTTCGCCCGCCTGCAGGCGGCGGGTGCCGCAGAGAGCCGGAAGCTCGTGCTCGTGAAATGAGGCGCTAGCGCGACAGGGACGCCGCGCGGCGTTCTCGACCCGGGTCGCCCCCCTGCGGCCCGGGTTTTCATTGCGCCCCTGCGGGTCCCGCCGACCGCCGCTTCACAGGCGTTCGGCAGAACCCGCAGGGGCGCTTCCCTGGCAGCGCGCGAGCCGGACGGGCACGCGCGCGCCGTCGGCACAGGGCGCGCGACCCGGACGAGCGCTCGCTCGCGCGATTGACCACGGAACGCGGCATTGCTACTTTGCGCGCGGCGCCGGCAGCGGCGCCCCCCAACCCAGCGAAAGCCCCCCGGTTGCGGCCGGCCGGGGCTAGGTCTGCTTGCCGCAAGGAGCCCCCATGGCCCTCGTCGACGAGCTGCCCTCCCTGGCCGGCGCCGGAGCCGCGCTGCGCGCCGCCCTGGCGGCGGGGCCGCTGCGCCGCGTGCTCGCCGGCCTCACGGGCTCGAGCCTGCCGCTCCTGCTCGCGCGCCTGGAGCGCGAGTTGCCGCCGGACGGCAGGCCCTGGGTGATCCTGACCGCGCAGAGCGCGGAGGCCGAAGGCATCGCCGAGGACCTGCGCACCTGCGGCGCCCAGGGCGTCGCGCACCTGCCCGAGCTGGAGGTGCTGCCCTTCGACCGCCACGGTGCGGACCGCAATCTCGTCGCGCGGCGGCTGGAGGTGCTCGATGCCCTGGAGCGCAGCCGCGTGCGCTTCCTCTGCACGAGCGTGGGCGCCTGGCTGACCAAGGTGCTGCCGCCGGCCCTGCTCGCCGAGCGGCGCTTCACGCTCCAGCCGGGCATGGAGATCGACCTGGAGACTCTCGCCGAGCAACTCGCCGCGCTCGGTTATCGCCGTGTCGGGCTCGTGAGCGAACCGGGCGACTTCGCGGTCAGGGGCGGCATCGTCGACCTCTTCGCCCCGAGTCCGGACAGCGAGGAGCCGGTGCGCCTCGAGCTGGCCGGCGACACGCTCGAGAGCCTGCGCGGCTTCGATCCGGCGACACAGGTTTCCACGCGCGCGCTCGCGGAGACGAGGGTCCTGCCCTGCGGGCCTGTGCTGCTGGCCGAGAGCGACCGCCTGCGCGCCGTGCGCGAGCTGCAGAAGCTCTACCCGGCCGAGTCGGTGCTGGTCGAGGATCTGGCCGCCAGTTTCCTCGCGGGCCTGCCCTTCGAGGGCATCGACCGTTACAGCGCCTACTTCGTGCCCGAGGTGCCGCTGGACCACTACCTCGCCGGCGGCTATCGGCCCCTGATCGTGGACGCGGAGGCCGTCCTCTCGCGCTGGACACAGCTCGCAGCCGAGGTCGAGAGCCGGCGCGCGAAGGCGGGGGCCAATGACGAGCTGCCGCCGGCCGCGAGCGCGGCCTACCTGGACGCCGCGGCGCTGCAGGCCCTGCTCGACGGCCCCGAGCTGCTCTGCGTGGAGGACGAGCTGGCCGAGGCGATGGCCAGCCCGCGCGCGCCGGTGGTCAAGTTCACGAGCAAGAGCCAGCCCTCCTTCGGCAGCAGCGTCAAGGCCCTGCGCGAGGACCTCGGCGCCCTGGCCGCAGCGGGCTACCGGATCAGCGTCTACTGCGACAACCAGGGCCAGGCCGATCGCCTGGCCGAGATCCTCGCCGAGCACGAGGAGTCCCTGCACCTGCCCGTCGGCGATCTCCAGCACGGGTTCCTGCTGCCGGACGAGAAGCTCGCCGTCTACACCGACCACGAGATCTTCGATCGCTACAAGCGCATCCGGCGTCGGCGCCGGCTCTATCGCGGCACGCCCGTGCGCGATCGCGCCTCCTTGCGGCCGGGCGACTACGTCGTGCACATCGAGCACGGCATTGCCCGCTACCAGGGGATGAAGAAGCTGACCGTGCTCGGCGAAGAGCGGGAGGTGCTTCACCTCAGCTACGCCGAGGAGCAGCAGCTCTACGTCCCGATCGAGCAGATCCACCTCGTCGAGAAGTACAGCAATCAGGAAGACGGCACGCCGCGCCTGAACCGCCTGGGCGAGAAGGCCTGGCTGCGCACGCGGAAGCGGGCCGAGAAGGCCGTGCGCGAGATGGCCACCGACCTGCTCGCGCTCTACGCGCGCCGCCAGGCCAGCCCCGGCTTCGCCTGCGGGTCGGACACGCCGTGGCAGAATGAGTTGGAGGCGAGCTTCCTCTACCAGGACACGCCCGACCAGGCGCGGGCGGCCGCCGAGACCAAGGCCGACATGGAGCGCGCGCGGCCGATGGACCGCCTCGTCTGCGGCGACGTCGGCTTCGGCAAGACGGAGGTCGCCATCCGCGCCGCCTTCAAGGCCGCGCAGGCGGGCAAGCAGGTGGCGGTGCTCGTGCCGACCACCATCCTCGCTCAGCAGCATCTGCAGACCTTCACCGAGCGCCTGCGGGAGTACCCACTGCGCATCGAGATGGTCAGCCGCTTCCGCAGCAGCGCGCAGATCAAGGAGACCCTGAAACGGCTGGCGGCGGGCGAGCTCGACGTCGTCATCGGCACGCACCGCCTGCTCTCGGCGGACGTCGCCTTCAAGGACCTCGGCCTGCTCGTCATCGACGAAGAGCACCGTTTCGGGGTGGCGCACAAGGAGAAGCTCAAGCGGGCGCGCGCAGCCGTGGACGTGCTCACGCTGACGGCGACGCCGATCCCGCGCACCTTGCACATGGCCCTCGGCGGGATTCGCGACGTCTCGCTGATCCGGACACCGCCGCTGGACCGCCTGCCCGTGCACACCGAGATCGCCGCCTTCGACGACGAGATCATGAAGGAGGCCATCCTGCGGGAGATGGACCGCGGCGGGCAGGTCTACTTCGTCCACAACCGCGTGGAGACGATCGACGCGATGGCGACCTACCTCGGCGAACTGCTGCCGGACCTGCGCATCGCCGTTGGCCACGGCCAGATGAGCGAGCACCAGCTCGAACGCGTGATGGTGGACTTCATCGAGGGCGAGTACGACGTGCTCGTGAGCACGCTGATCATCGAGTCGGGCCTGGACATCCCGCGCGTGAACACGATCCTCATCAACCGCGCGGATCGCTTCGGGCTCGCGCAGCTCCACCAGCTGCGGGGGCGTGTCGGCCGCAGCCGTCAACGCGCCTACTGCCTGCTGATGATCCCGCGCGACCGCGACATCAGCGAGGACAGCCGCCGGCGCCTGGAAGCGCTCGTCGAACACGACGAGCTGGGCGCCGGCTACAGGCTGGCCCTGCGCGATCTCGAGATCCGCGGCGCCGGCAACATGCTCGGGGCCGAGCAGCACGGGCACCTCGCCGCGATCGGCTTCGACCTCTACCTGCGCCTCGTCGCCCAGGCCGTGCGCGAGCTCCGCGAGGGCAAGAGCTACGTGCAGGACGTGCGCGTGGAATCCCGCCTGGATGCCCGCCTGCCCGACGACTACGTCCCCGACGCCGAGCAGAAGATGCTCCTCTACCAGAGGATGGGCCACATCGATCGGCTCGAGGAGGCCGCGACGCTGCGGCGGGAGATCCGCGACCGCTTCGGAGCGCTGCCGGGCTCGGTGGAGAACCTCTTCCTGCTCCTCGAGATCAAAGTGCTCGCGATGGCGGCCGGGGTTGCACGCGTGGAGCTGGGCGAGCGCACGCGGCTCGAGCTGCAGCCGGGCGCCGGTCTTGCGCCGGCCGGCGCGGCGGACTTGGCGCGGAACTTCGGACGCGATATACTCTTCATGGGCAAGGACCCTCTGGTCCTGGAGCTGCGCGCCGGTCCCGGCGAGCGTTTCGAGTCCGTGCGAATCCTGTTGAAGTCGATGGAGGGCTGTGCTACTCCCTTAGCTTCTAATGCCTGATAACAACGGGCTTTAGCCGGTCGCGCGCGGCGCGCCGGCGGCGGTGGGCGCCTTCGGCGCCGCCGAGTCGCCCTCAGCTTTTCCGATTCCAAGCGAGGTGAACGATGGCCATGGCGACGCTGCGGGCGGCCTGCGCCCTAGGCTTGCTCCTGACGGTGCTGCTCGGCGGTTGCGGCGGCAAGAAACCAGACAGCGTGGTGGCGACCGTCAACGGCGTGCCCATCACCGTGGGCTATCTCGAGGCGAAGTGGGCGAAGCTCGCCGCCACCAACAAGAGCTTCGTCCCGACGGCGACGAACAAGGACTCCCTGCAGACGGCCGTGCTCGACGTCATCATCAACAAGGAGCTGATGGTGGACAAGGCCAAGCAGGAGAAGATGGTCGAGGATGCCGTCTACAAGGAGGCCTACGAGAACCAGCTGAACTACCGCCTGATCGAGCTGCTGAAGAACAAGGAGGTCGTGGACAAGCTGCCGGAATTCACCGAGGACGACCTGCTCGCCCACTACAAGTACGTAGGCCTGACGGTCAACGCCCGCCACATCGACATGGACACCGAGGAGGCGGCCAAGAAGGTCGTCGGCGAGCTGCGCAAGGGCGAGATCAGCTTCGCCGACGCCGTGGCCAAGTACTCGACCGCCCAGGATAAGGACCGCGGCGGCGATCTCGGCCAGGTCAAGTTCGGCTCGAACATCAAGCCGGTGGAGGACGCCCTCTTCAACATGAAGGAAGGCGAGATCACGGATCCCATCGCCACTCCGTACGGCTGGAGCATCTTCATCGTCGACAAGAGCAAGGAGACGAAGGCCGACGAGTACGCATCCGTGCGCGAAAGCATCAAGCATCGCCTCGAAATGCGGGCCCTGCGCGAGCTGGGCGGCAAACACGCCGAGAACGTGCTCAAGAAGTACGGCTTCAAGTTCCACTGGGATACTGCCGAGGCGATCCTGGCGCGCATGCCGGAAGACATGACACCCGAGCAGGCATCCCAGTCCCGCACGACGACCGCGGAGAAGCCCATCCTCAAGTTCGCGCCGGATGAGCTGGGGATGAAGCTCTACGAGCTGGAGGGCAAGACGTACACGCTGAAGGAGTTCTCCGACGAGTACGATCGCCTGCATCCCTTCGCCCGACCGCAGAAGGGAAACCGCCTGCAGGGCATCTACAACTACGTGCAGAAGGAAGTCGTCGGCATCGTGATGCCGAAGGAGGCGCGCTCGATCGGTCTCGACCAGGATCCGGACCTGATCGTGGCGATGAAGGAGTTCGAGGAGCAGTCCTGCATCGGCGCCGTGCGGCGAGTCTTCATCGAGCGCGACCTGAGCCTCGATTCGACCGAGGTGCGCAAGTTCTACACCGACAACCCACGCTACTACACGCTCAAGCCGCAGCTGCGCTGCAAGCAGCTCATCACGCAGGACGAGGCGAAGATCCAGGAGGCCCAGCGCCGCCTGCAGGCCGGCGAGAGCTTCGACGCCGTGGGCAAGGACATCTCGATCGTTTTCACGCGGCAGTGGATCACCGACTGGTTCACGCCGGACTCGATCGCCAACCCGGAGAACGAAGCGATCCGGCAGATCGCCCGCCTCAAGGCGCCGGGCGAGATGACGCCGCCCTTCAACTACCAGGGCTACTGGGGGATCATGCAGATCTTCGAGACCCGCGGGGAGCGTCTGATGCCCTTCGAAGAGGCGCGGGGCCGCGTCGAGCAGGACGCGCGCGAGGTGAAGGCCAGCGCCAAGCTGGACTCGCTGCTCGTCGTCTGGCGCGGCGAGGCCGACGTCGAGATCAACAAGCGCCTGCTCACGAAGGCGGAGAAGGGACCCGATCCCAATCCCAACCGGGAACGCTTCTAGCATGCCGCGCGTCCGCGCGCTGACGATCCTGCTCGCGCTCGGGGCCGCGCTGGCGCTCCCGGGCTGCGGCGGTGAGCGGGAGACGCCACCGGTCGGCCGTCAGGCCGGCGACGTGGGCACGGTCGCGGGCGAGCGTCTCGACTACCTCGTGCGCGTCGGCAACTCCGCCCTCAGCGAGGACGGTTTCTTCGCCAGCCTGCCGGAGGAGTTCCGCACGCTGTTGAGTGCGGAGGAGAAGCGCGCCTACCTCGACCGCTGGGTGGACACCGAACTGCTCTACCTCGCCGCGCTCGATCGCGGCCTGCTCGAGAACGCCGAGCTCGAGCGGCGCCTGGAGCAGCAGCGCCGCGAGTTCATCGCCAACCAGCTGCTGCAGGCCGTCCTCGCCGAGCGAGTCCAGGTGAGTGAGGGCGAGATCGCCGACTACTACGCCGCGCATCTCGAGGAGTACGGCTCCGAGTACCGCTACCGCGAGCTCGTCGTCGCCAGCCAGGCCGAGGCCGCGGACCTCCATCGTCGGCTGCTCGCCAATCCGGCCGGATTCGCGCGCCTGGCCGAGCAGCACTCGCTGGCCGGGACGGCGCGCCAGGGGGGCGAGCTGGACTGGCTGGCGAAGGGCACGATGCCGCCCGAGGTGGAAGAGCGCCTCGTCAAGCTGGCGCCGCAGGAGATCTCGCAGCCCTTCGAGACGGCCTGGGGTTGGACGATCATCCAGCTGCGTGAGCGCCGGAGCAGCGGCCGGACGGTCGCCCTCCCGGAGGTGCGCGAGGAGATCCTCCGCCGCCTGACGATGGAGCGTCGCCGCGCGGTCTATGCGGAGTTCCTGGAGGAAGTTCAGCAGAGCTACGCCGTCCGCTACCATCCCGACCTCGATCTGCGTCTGCGCAGCGACGAGTTCCGGCCGGGCGGACGCGCACAGGAGGAGTAGGCATGATGCGCAGCGCTCGGCACTGGGTGGCGATCGCCTGCGGTTTCCTCGCGGCAGCCGCAGCAGCGCTCGCGCAGCCGGCGCCAGCCGACACGCCGGTGATGCTCGAGCAGATCGTCGCCGCGGTCGACGACGAGGTCGTCCTGCTCAGCGAGATCGTGGCCGACCTTCAGTTCCACGCGCTCCAGGCCGGCGGCATGCCGCCGGCCGCGGAGCAGCGGACGCTGCTCGAACAGGCTCGGGAAGCCCGGATCCAGGAGAAGCTGCTGGTCGCCAAGGCGCGCCGTGACCAGATCCAGATCGGCGACGAGGAGTTGGAGCAGGCGCTGGACAACCATATCGCGAACCTCCGCAAGCAGGCGGGCAGCGAAAGCCGCTTCCAGGCCGAGCTGGCGCGAGAGGGGTTCAGCGAGCGCGACCTGCGCAAGACCCTGCGCGAGCCGCTGCGCGAGCAGATGCTCGCGCAGCGGGTCGTCGAGCGCGTCGCCCTCGAGCAGGCGGTCAGCGCCGAGGAATTGCGCCGCTACTACGATGAGAGCCGCGACGACCCTGCGCGCATCCCCCTGCGCCCCCGCGCCGTGGAGCTGTCGCACCTCGTGGTGATCCCGCAGGCGGCGCCGGAGCAAGAGGCGGCGCTGCGCGCCAGGCTCGGCGAGGCGCAGCGGCGGCTGGCGGCCGGCGAGGAGTTCGCCGTCGTGGCGACCGCGCTCTCCGAGGATCCGGCCGCGGCCCGCGGCGGCGACCTCGGCTGGTGGGCGCTCAAGGACATCGCGCTGCCCGAGCTGGCGCTCGCCCTCGCCGAGCTGGCGCCCGGGCAGACCGCCGAGGAAGTGCGCAGCGAGCGCGGGTACCACATCCTCAAGATGGAGGAGCGCGACGGCCAGCGCGTGCGCTTCCGCCAGATCTTCTTCGCGCTGCCGCTCAGCGAGGCCGACCGCCAGGCGGCTCGCGATCGCGCGCGCGAGGCCTGGCAGAAGCTCCAGGCCGGCGCGGACTGGCAGGCCGTCGTCGGGGAGTACAGCGACGACGCGCCGACCCGCGATCAGGGTGGCCGTCTGCCGCGCATCCCCGAGGAGCAGCTCGACGATCGCTACCGCACTGTCGTCGAGGCCCTGGAGCCGGGCGAGTACTCCGGGGTCTTCCCTGGCCGTCACGGGTACCAGATTCTGCGCCTGGAGACCCGCGACGCGGCCAGGCCCTACGCGTTCGAGGAGGTGGCCGATCGCCTGCGCGCCGAGCTCGTCGGTCGCAAGCGCAACGAGGCGATCGAGCAGTATCTGGCCACGCTCGAGAAGGAGATCGTCGTCAGCCGCGCCGAACTGCCGCCGGTGGAGGAGATCGCCGGACTCACGGAGGCGGAGTGAGGCTGGACGTCTGGCTGCACAGGGTCTGCCTGCTCAAGAGTCGCAATCAGGCCAAGCAGGGCTGCCAGAGCGGGCACATCCTTCTCGATGGCCAACCGGTGAAGGAGAGCCGGGAACTGCGCGGCGACGAGGAGCTGACACTGCGCTTTCCGCGTCGCGAACTGCGCGTGCGCGTGCTCGCGATCCCGACCGGGAATCTCGCCAAACGCGATGCCGCCGCCTGTTACGCCCTCCTCGAGGAGCGCGCGCTGCGCGACGAGATCTAGCCCCCGCTGGCGCCGGCGCAGCCGCGGGTTGCCCCGCGGCCGCCGCCCTCAGATGCTGTCTGCGTACTTGAGGCCGCGCGGCTCACCGCGCAGGATCGGCAGCTCGCCGGAACTGTCCAGCGAGCGGGGTGCAGAGGGCTCGGCGCCGCCGCGGCCACCTTCGCTCTCGCCGCCGCCCCGCCGCCGCCGGCGAGGCCGGCGACGGCGCTCGCTGGGCTCGCGGCCGGCATCGGCCCCCGCGGCTTCGCCGGGCGCTTCCGCGCTGCGGCGGCGCCCGCCGCTCCGGCCACCGCCGCGGCGCGCGCCCCGGCCTTCCCCACGCCCTTCCCCACCGCGCTTCTCACCGCGGCCCTCGCTGCTGCGATCCTCGCCGCCGCGGCCCCGGCCGCCGCGCCCGTCCCGCCGGCCGCGCTCGCCTTCGCCGCGGCCCTCCTCGCGACCGTCCTCGCGCGCCCGCTGGCGGTAGTACTCCTTCCTCCGCTCGCGCCGCTCGCTGGCGATGCGGCGCATCTCCTCCTCGGTGGCGCCCTCGTAGCCGTGGCTGCGGTTCAGCGACCACTTGAGCAGGGGCGGCGTTACGAGGGTGGTCAGGATCACCATGATGACGACCGCGCCGTAGGTCGCCTCGCTGACGATCGGCCGGCCGCCGGCCGTGAGACCGAGGCCGATGCTCGCGAAGATGAGTCCCACCTCCCCCCGCGGGATCATGCCGAGCCCCACCGAGAGGCGATCCAGCCCGCGCTCGACGACACCGAGCCCGCAGATCTGCTTGCCGATGATCCCGGCGAGGGTCAGGGCGCCCGCGAGCCCGAGCAGCTCGGGCCGCGCGAAGTAGGCGAGGTCCACCTTGTAACCCATGTGCACGAAGAAGATCGGGACGAAGAAGCCGAGCAGCGGCTGGAGCAGCTCCTCGAGACCGTGCTGCTCGCGCTGCTTGAGCTCGCTGTAGTGTAGCTCGTCGAGGATGAGGCCGGCCGCAAAGGCGCCCACGATCGTCGCCAGACCGATCTTGCCCGCGACGATGCTGAGGCCGAACAGCAACAGCAGGCTGGTCGGCAGGAGCAGATGACCGCCCCTCAGCCGGGCCGCCAGCCAGAACAGCCGGGGCGACAGCCACTGGCCCGCGACGAGCGCGACGACCAGGAAGAGCAGCGCCTTGCCGACGATCAGGCTGATCGCCGCCGCGCCGATCCCGGCGCTGCCGGTCTCGGCAGCGACGATGATCCCCGACACGACCGCCAGGATCACGAGCCCGACGATGTCGTCGATCACGGCGGCGCCCAGGATGATCCGGCTCTCGCGCAGGCCCGTCTTGCCGAGGTCCGTGAGCACGCGTGCGGTGATGCCGACGCTGGTGGCCGTGAGGATGGCCCCGAGAAAGACGTGCACGTAGCCCGACTGCTCGGGCAGTAGCCACTTGCCGACGCCCCAGCCGAGCGCGAAAGGCGCGGCGACGCCGAGCAGCGCGACCAGCAGGCTCGAGGTGCCCACGCTCAGCATCTGGCGAAGGTTGCTCTCCAGGCCGACCGCGAAGAGCAGCAGAATGACGCCGATCTCACCCAGAATCTCGATGACGCGTTCGACGGGCAGACCGCCGAAGAGTGGTGCCGCGAAGAGGGACTCGACTCCCTTGAACCCGACGAGGGCCAGGTTGCCGAGCAGGACGCCGGCCAGCAGTTCACCCAGCACGCTGGGCTGGCCAAGTCTCTCCAGGAGGGCGCCGCCGAGCTTGGCGGCGACGATCACGAGGAGCAGGACGGCGAGGACGGGCAGGACCGGACTCGCATGGCCGCCGCCTCCCCCGCCGTGAGCAGGGCTCCCCAGAGCGTCCTGACTGACAGCCGGCGCGCCCGAAGCCCCATGGCCTGCCAGGGCCTCGCCGGTGCTCTCCGCAGACGGCACCAGCGCGACAAGCCCATGATTATCCGCAGTTTGCGCGGATAGCGCGGCCTGTGGCTGGATGGCATCCAGCACACACGAGCCGGCCGCAGCGAGCGCGATCGCGAGGATCAGCGCCCGGCTGCCCAGGCAGAGTGTCCGCATGCCGTCTCCTTTGTCGGAACGGTCTAGGCCGGGCCCGTGGGCCTAAACCCTTTTCGGGTTTTCAGTTGCATTCTCGGGCCTCAGGCACAGCGTAAGCGCGACCCCGGGAGGCGTCAAGGAATGTCGCAAGGGCGCTTGAAACCGCGTTCCGCGGCCTGCCGTAGTGCCCGCAAGCTAGACCCAGCCTCCCGGATCTCGGTTCTGCAAGGGAGTGATGCCATGCGTACGAACACCGGCACCCTCGTGATCGCTCTCGGCCTCCTGACCTGCGCGGCCCTCGCTCGCGCCGAATCCGACTACAGCAAGGACATCGTCCGCCGCTTCGACGAGGGCAGCGTGAGCCACCTGCGCCTCGAGAACCTGGCCGGCCGTCTCCTGCTCGAGCGCGCGGACGGGAAGGCCCTCGAGCTGCGGGCGACCGTGCGCGCGGACGCCTTTGGTGACCTCGAGGCCCGCGACGTCGCGCAGCTGCTCGACCTGCGCATCGAGCGGGAGGGCGAGGGGATCCTCATCAAGGCCTCTTACCCGCTGGCGCGCTACGATCGCTATCGCTACGGCGACGCCGATGGCGGCTTCTTCTCCGGCACCACCCAGACCCGCGTCGACGGCCAGAAGGTGCGCATCAGCATGGGGCGCAAAGGTGATGGGCTGCCGCTGTGGGTGGACTTCCAGCTGCGGGTGCCGGCGGAGGTCGACTGCGACCTGCGGCATCTCGTCGGCAGCGTCAAGGCGCAGGCGCTGCGCGGCGACCTGCGCGTCGACTGCGCGAGCGCCGAGATCGCCATTGCCCGACACGAGGGGGCCGTCCTCGTCGACAGCGGGAGCGGGGACATCCGGGTGGAGGGCCAGCGCGGGACCCTGCGCCTGGACACGGGCAGCGGCGACATCAAGGTGGAGGACCTCGAGGGCGACTTCGCTGCGGACACGGGCAGCGGCGACATCGTCCTCAAGCGGGGCCGCGGCGAGCGCCTCGACGCTGACACGGGCAGCGGCGACGTCCTGCTCAGTGACGCCAGCTACCCGCAGCTCGCCATCGACACGGGTAGCGGCGACGTGCGCGTCGGCTCCATCCTGGGCGCGCTCCGGCGCTGGAAGGTGGACACGGGCAGCGGCGATGTCATCTTCCAGCTCCCCGGCGCGGGGAGTTCCTTCCGCCTGGAGGTCGACACGGCCAGCGGCGAAGTGGAGTGCACCTTCCCGAGCCGGGATCTTCGCCTCGAGCGGGGGCGCATCCGCGGGCTGACCGTGGGCGACGGCGCCGGCCTCATCATCGTGGACACGGGCAGCGGCGACGTCTCCCTGGTGGAGACGCACCCCTAGAGCCCGCCGCCCAGCGGCGCTCCGGTTCCTTTCCGACGCGGCGCTCCGGCGCCGCGTCTGCTTTCGAGGGGAGCTGGGGAAGGCGCCGCGAAGTCCGCGCTTGACAGGATCCCAACCGTCTCTAAGCTATTGTCCGACGGCTTGCAGGATGTTGGAGTCAAGATCCACTTTCGGCCGCCGGGAGAGGCCCGGCCGGCTGCGTGGGCTACGCTGCTGAAAAGGGCAGTCCCAGCATGCTTACGGCAAGCGAGTCGTCCGGCTTGGACGCGCGTCCGGCCCTTATCGAGGTGCGCGGCGAGGTCATCCTCGCCATCCTGGAGAGCACCCGCAGCCTCGGCGACGAGGCGCTGCGCATTCTCGGCCGCCACGGCATCACCGACATCGGCCAGGGCCGCTGGTACCCACTCTCGCGCCTGCTCGCGGCGCTCGGCGAGTTCGAGGCGACGATGACCGACACCACCCTCTACACGATCGGCCACAAGATCCACCGCAATGCGGTCCTGCCAGTGGAGTACGGGGACTTCCTGGAAGCCCTGGCCGGCATCGATGAGGCCTATCACCTGAATCACCAGGGCGGCGACATCGGTCACTACCGCTTCGAGCGGACGGGGCCGCGCCAGGCGCGGATCATCTCGACGAGCCTCTATCCCTGCGAGTTCGACCGCGGCGTCGTGCACGGCTTTGCCGGTCGCGGGCGGCCGGCCGAGTTCCAGCGACTCGGCGCGCGCCACGATCCGGAGGCGCCCTGCCGGCGGCTCGGCGGCGCGAGCTGCACCTACTGGATCGACTGGTAGGCCGCGTTGCGGGGCCCGACGCCCCGTGCTAGTCTGACCGCCATGGCCTGCGCCCTGCATTTCCCCGGCAATCCGCGCCTGCGCGCCCAGCTCGAACAGGCGCTGGCCTCCGGTCGCCTCGCCGGCAGCTACCTCTTCGAGGGAGCGGCGGGCGCCGGCCAAGAGCAGGCGGCCATCGAGGTGGCCGCCGCCGTCATCGCCGGCGACACCGATCTCGAGAACCCCGCGGCGCGCCGCGTGCGCCGCTACGCCCACCCCGATCTGCACTACGTGCTGCCGGTGCTGAAGCCGGGAAGCAAGTCCTGGAACGACATGAAGCCGGAGGAGATCTTCGAGCTGTTTCGCGAGGAGCAGGCGCGCAAGACCGAGGATCCCTACGCGCAGCCCGACTACAGCCGGCAACCGGTGATTCCGAAGAAGGCGCTGCGGGAGCTGCTCGGCATTCTCTGCACGAAGCCCTATGAAGGGCGCAGCAAGGCGCTGATCATCCGCGACGCCGACATCATCGATGGCGATGCCCAGGACACCCTGCTCAAGACCCTCGAGGAGCCGCCGCCGGGCCGCGTGATCATCCTCATCAGCGCCCGCCCGGAAGCGCTGCGCCCGACGATTCTCAGCCGCTGCCAGCGCCTGCCCTTCGACCCGCTGTCCCGGGAGGAGGTCCTCGCCATCCTCGCGCAGCGCGGGTTCAGCAGCCCGCGCGCGCAGTTGCTCGCCACCCTGGCCGACGGCAACATCGAGCGCGCGATTCAGCTCGCGGCCGCCGAACCCGAGGCGGCCGGCGAGGAGAACCCGCTGCTCGCCCGCCGCGAAGCCTGGCTCGAGCTGCTCGAGATCTGCGAACTCGGCAGCGAGCTGGACATGCTCGACGCCCTGCAGGCCTACGTCCGCGGGGGTGGCGAGAACGTCACCCGCGAGCGCGCCGAGTTCCTGGCCCTCGCAGTGAGCTGGTACCACGAGCTGCTCCGGCAGGCGGTGGGCGAGGCGCCGCGCTTGCACGTCGACCAGGGTGCTCGGCTCGCGCGCCAGGCCGGATTGGCGAGCGAGGCGCTCGTCGAGCGCATCCAGCGCTGCGACAAGGCCAGGGCGCAGTTGCTCGGCTACGCGAACGCGCAGCTCACTCTGCTCGCGCTCTTCTTCGGCTTTCGCCAGGGCCGCCTCGCTCGCCGGCCGGCCTGAGCTCACGCGAGGACGCCGCCGTGATCGACAGTCACGCCCATCTTCACCTGGCGGACTTCGACAGCGATCGGGACGAGGTGCTCGCTCGCCTGCGCGCGGCGGGGGTGCGCAAGGTGCTCGAGGTGGGCATCGACCGGCAGGGGGCGGAGCGATCGCTCGCCCTGACCGAGCGCACACCCGAGCTCCGCGTGGCCGTGGGTTGCCACCCCCACGAGGCGGCGAGCTGGAACGCGGAGTTCGCCGCGGCGATCCGCGACTGGGCGGGGCACCCGCGGGTGCTGGCGCTGGGGGAGTTGGGCCTGGATCACTACCGCAACTACGCGCCACGGCCCGTGCAGGCGGAGGTCTTCCGGGCGCAGCTCCGGCTCGCGCACGAGTTGGACATGCCCGTCGTCTTCCACGTGCGGGCCGCCGAGCTGGAGTTTCTGCGAGTGTTGAATGACGAGGGCGACCCCCGCCGCGCGGTCCTGCACGCCTTCAGCCACGGCGCCGACTTCGCCCGCGCCTGCCTGGCGCGCGGCTTCTGGCTGGGCATCGGCGGCATCCTCACCTACCCGCGCAGCACGCTGCCGGCGATCCTCGCCGCCGTTCCGATCGAGCGGGTGCTCCTGGAAACGGACTGCCCCTGGCTCTCGCCCGTTCCGGAGCGCGGCCGGCGCAACGAGCCCGCGCACCTCGTGCACGTCCTCGCGCGCCTGGCCGAGATCTACGGCCTCGCGCCGGCGGCGCTCGAGGCGCGCCTGGACGCCAACTTCGCGGCCTTCAGCGGCGAGGACTGAGGGATGACTCCCGCCGACGAGGAGGGCAGCCGGCCGCTGCGGCCCCGCAAGGCCCTCGGGCAGAACTTCCTGCGCGATCCGAACCTGATCCGCAAGATCGTCGCCGCCGTGGACCCGCAGCCCGGGGAGCTCATCCTCGAGTACGGCTGCGGCACGGGCGCGCTGACGCGGCCGCTGGTGGCCAGCGGCGCGCGCGTCGTCGGCGTCGAGGTGGACCGCGAACTGCTTGCGCGCCTGGCCGCGGATCCCGCCCTCGCCGGGCTCCTGCTGCGCGACGAGGGGCTCGAGCATCTGCCGCCCGCCGCCGTCGCCGCCGCCTACGGCGCCGCGCGCCTGAAGCTCGTGGGCAATCTGCCCTACCAGCTCAGCTCGACGGCGCTCTTCGCGGCCGTCGAGGACTGGCACTGCCTGGAGCGTGTGGTCTTCATGCTCCAGCGCGAGGTCGCGGAGCGCGTTCTCGAAGGACCGGGCAGCCGCCGCTACGGCATCCTGCCGGCCCTGCTCCAGGCCCGCTTCAGTGTCGAGAAGGTGCTGGATGCCGGGCCGCGCGCCTTCTTTCCGCCGCCGGAGGTGAAGAGCCGCGTGCTGCGCCTGACGCCCCTGCCTCGGCCTCAGGTCGCCGCCGCGGCCTGGCCGGCCTACCGCGAGCTGGTGAAGACGCTCTTCCGGGAACGGCGCAAGCAGCTCGGCAGCCTGCTCAGAAAGTACTACGCCGTCGACGAGGGCTTTCTGGTAGAACTGGAGCGCGGGGAGGGCCTCGGCCCGAGCCGCCGCCCCGAAACCCTCAGCATCGAGGAGCTGGTCCGGCTGGCCGGACGCTTGCGCCCGGTCCCGTCCTGACGATGATGAGCACCCGCCGCCTGCCCCATCTCCTGGCCGCCCTGCTGGCGCTCGCCGCCCTCGCCGCGGCCTGGCCCGGGCGCGCCCAGACCGGGGCGGGGGATGCCGCGGGGGGCGCCGTACCCGCCGACAGCCTGCGCGCGGCCATTCTGGCCGCTGCCGAGGCCGCCGGGCAGGTCCTCAGCGAGGCCCAGGTCGACAGTATCCTCGCGGCGAACAGCGGCAATCCCCCAGCCCAGCCGCCGGGAGGGCAGCCGGCGGAGATCCCCCTCGGCCTGCACCCCAGCTTCAAGAGCAGCACTGAGGCCCTGGACAGCCGGGTCGACGTTAAGAACGAACTGCGGATCAGCGCCGGCTTCCCCAGCACCTGGACGGTCGGCGGGCGGATCCTCTACGACCGGACGCTGCCGCGTGAGCTGAGCCGCGAGAGCCTGCGCACGGGCTTCGAGCTGAATACCGGCCGGCGCCTGCTCGGGGCGATCCCGCTGCTCGTGACCGCCGGACGCAACTACACGCTCGACGAGCAGAACAAGGGCGAGGCGACCTACCGCCGCGACGTCAGCGAGAGCGAGCGCGTGGGCGTGACGGCGAGCGGCCGCCGCCAGCTGGCATCCTGGCTGGCGGCCAGCCTGAGCAGCGGCGCCGGCGCCTCCGCGGCCGAGTCCCGCAACAACCAGAGCCTGGACCGCACGAGCCAGGACGTGAACCAGCAGCTCGCCGGCTACCTCGATCTGCAGCCGCTGCGCGGCCTCAGCCTCTCGACCGGCTACTCGGGTTCGGGCGTGCTCTCGGATGCCGAGCTGAACCGGATCAGCGACCAGATCCGCAGCACCCAGGACTCGCTCCAGCTTCGCCTCGAGTACAAGCCGAGCGCGAAGCTGAAGGTGGGCGTCGTGGGCGGGCGGCTCGAGAAGCTGACCGAGTCGCTGGACTTCGAGCGCAACGAGTACAACCTGGTCGAGGACAGCACGCGGGTCATCATCGACGAGACGCGCGAGACCGGTATCGGCGGGCGCGTCACCTTCGACCTGGCGCCCTGGGAGCGCCTCAGTTTCGCCGGCAGCATCAAGTCGCAGCGGGACGAGCGCCGGGTCAAGATCGGCGACAACAAGGACAAGGACGGCGAGCAGAGCGAATTTCAGCTCCAGACGAAGATCAAACCCTGGTCCGGCGCGAGCACCGACATCAGCTACAAGGAGAGCGAGATCCGCAGCGCGGACTTCACGGCGGACAAGCGGCAGCTCAACCAGGAGTTCTTCGTCAAGGGCGCGCAGGCCCTGAGCAAGACCTTCACGCTCGCGGGCGAGGCTTTCTTCCTGCTGACGCAGGAGCTCTACGTCGACGGCAAGCAGGACCGCGACAAGGCGCAGACGCGCCTGTCCGCGGTGGTCAGCGGACAGGCCACGCCCTGGCTGACGGCGAGCAGCACCGTCCAGTGGTTCCAGAACCAGGACGTGCTGATTCCCGCCGCCAACTCCATCGCCAGCAAGGACAAGAACTCCCTCGCCTGGAAGGGCGACCTCGACTACAGCTTCCGCGGCAAGTACAAGGTCTCGCAGCGCTGCGAGGTGAGCGTCATCGAGGAGGACTTCTACTTCACCAAGGACAAGAACTCGCTCAGCCGCGACTACCTGCTGCTCACCGGCTGCCTGATCCCGATCGCCGGCAAGCTGGCCCTCGACTTCGAGCACGAGTTCCGCAAGCGGGAGTCGGGCAGCTACCTGCCGGACCCGACCGAGCCCGGCAGCCCCAAGACCTTCTTCCGCGACTCGCGGACCAAGACCGAGATCCTCCGCCTGGGCGTGAGCTATGGTTTCCGGGAGTACCTCCGCGTGACCTGTGAGGAGGAGATCGGCCGCGACGTGGACTTCGACTACCGGGACCTGAGCCAGGAGATTTCCACGTACGGGACCTTGAATTTCGGGCTCAGCTTCACCCAGAAGTTCGGCCGGGGCGGCAGCATCGACGCCAAGCTGGCGCACCGGTCCCGCTTCGGCAGCTTCGTCCGGGAAAACCAGCGCAGCCTATGGCTTCCGACCCTAACGATCGGCTATACTTTCTGATGTGGTGCACAGCGCATGAGACGGCCCGCAGCGTGGGAGCCAGACGCCGCGTCCTGGCGCTCTTGAGTTGCATCGGCATGATCCTCGCATTCCTCGCCGGAGGCGGCTGTGTCTTCACGCCGCGCAGCCCGGAGACGCCCATCGACTCGGACGTGGAGTGGCTACCGCCGTTCGAGCCGGAGAACGTGCTGGCCAACATGGAGTCGGCCGTCGAGGGCCGCTATCTGACGAACTACAAGGACAGCCTGGGCGAGGAGTTCGTCTTCACGCCCTCGCCGCTGGACGTCGTGGAAGCGCCGCCCAGCTATTTCGACGGCTTCGGCAAGACGCGGGAACTCGCGGCTCTCGAGAAGCTGTTCACGCAGGTTACCAACCTGACGGTGAACTGGAACTACGGCGAGGAAGACATCACCGTCAGCGGCACGGAGGCCACCTTCACGCTGGAGAACTACGAGCTGGTTGTGACCTATGCCAATGGCGACGTCGTCAGCTACGCGGGCTACGCGGTGCTGACCCTGCTCAAGGCGGGCAGCCAGTGGCGCCTGGTGGAATGGGATGAATCGCCGAGTGCTTCGAACCTGTCCTGGGGGCGCCTGCGCGCCAACCTCGATGTCTGACGACCGCAAAGGCCTCTTTCAACCGATGGACCGCACCAGGAGACGAATCCGATGACGATGCGCAGCAAGAGCCTACCCCTGCTGCCTCTGCTCCTGAGCCTGCTGCTGGCAAGCGGCTGCCTCTTCAATACTCCGCCGGAACCGCCGCCGCCGCAGCCGCCGCCCAGCTACAAGCCCTACTACGACGCCGATCCCGTGACGGCGATGAACAACCTGGTCTACAACTTCGTGACCGCCTGGGAGCGCATGCACCTGGCCGAGTACCGCGACAGCATCCTCTACCAGGGCACGGAAGCGGCCACGGATGGCGAGATCTACGCAGCCTTCAAGTTCTACTACGACCGCAGCATCGATCCCTATCTGCCGGAGCTGGACCTCTACGACCGCGAGATCCAGCGGGCCACGAACATGTTCGGCGGGCAGCCGGGCAACAGCGTGCCGGGCATCAGGTCCATCAGTCTCGATCTGATGCCGAACGGGCAGTGGGCGAATCCGACCGATGTCACCGTCGATGGCGACAGCTATCCTCCCGGCACCAAGTGGCGCGCCCTCGAGACGGACATGTTGATCACGCTGAAATCGAACATCGGCAGTACGGACATCAACCAGTGGCTGGTGGAGGATCGCCTGATCTTCCACCTCATCCCGACCCGGGTCGAGAACACCGGTGCCCCCGGCACCTACCACACCCGCTACAAGCTCTGGAAGTGGCGGGACGTCATCCAGTAGCGTCCCGACCACCGCGCTTCTGACCGCGCCCCTCGCGCTTGACAGTGCGGGGGGCGCTTTCTAGTGTAGGCCGCCTGCCGCGGCGCCGCGCCGCGGCCAGTCCAGCGCCTCGCAAACCCCAGGTGCCCGTGCCCCGCAAACGCAGCCGCCCCCAGGTCCGCCGCCGCACGCTGGCCGCGCTCTTCATCCCGCTCAGCGCGCTGATCGTGCTGGTGGCGGTCGGCCTGCTCGCGCGCGAGCGCCTCAGCGAGCTGTGGTTCCGGGCCGCGGAGCCCGCGCTGAGCCCGCCGCGGCGCGGCCTGCGGCCGGCCGCCGAGCTGGAGGAGGCGATCGTCCTCGGCGCGCGCGAGCTGGGCGTGCCGCGCGGGCGCATCGGCCGCCGTCCCGGGCCCGATGGCTTCCCGCGCTTCGAGTTCCGCTGCCCCGACGCCCTGCACCCGATCACGGCCAATCGCTGGCTGAGCCGCATCTTCGCGGACACCGGCATCGAGATCCTCGACTGCAGCGAGGACGGCCCGCTGCCGCGCCCCCGCCTGGAGTACAAGCTCGCCGCCGGCGCCCGGCGCGAGGCGCGCGCCACGCTCACCCTGCTGCCGCCGACGGGCGAGCCGCCGCTCGCGGCGGCGCACCCGCGGCTCGCGATCCTCGTCGACGATCTCGGCAACAACTACGATCGCGTCACGCGCGGCCTCCTCGCCCTCGAGCAGCCCCTGACCGCCTCCATCCTGCCCGGGCTCAACTACAGCAAGCGCGTCGAGAAGGAGGCCCGCCGCCGCGGCCACGCCATCTTTCTCCACCTGCCGATGGAGCCGGCCGAGTATCCGGACAAGGATCCCGGCGACCTCGCCGTGCTGACCAGCATGAGCAGCGACTCGATCGTGGAGCTCCTCGTGGACATCCAGCGCGATTTCGCGCGCCTGGACGGCTTCAACAACCACATGGGCAGCAAGGCCGCCGCCGACGAGCGCGTCGTCGGCGCGGTGCTCGACTGGGCGGCGCGGGACCGCCTGCTGGTCGTCGACTCCTACACGGCTCCCGACAGCCGCATCTACGCGCTGGCCCGCAAGCGCGAGCTGCCCGTCCTGCGCGCGGACCTCTTCCTCGACGGCGCCGAGGAGGACGAGCTGGGGATCATGAGCAACCTGGCCGAGGCGACCGAGCTGGCCCGCAAGCGGGGCTGGGCCCTGGTCATCTGTCACCCGCGGCCGGAGACCCTGGCCGCGCTGACCGCCATGTTGCCCCGCCTCACCGACTACGGCCTGCGCTTCGTCACCGTGCCGCAGCTCTTCGCGGGCCTGTCCGGAAGCGACCCGGCCCCCGCCCCGCGGCAGCCCGGCCCGGGTTGATTTCCGCCGCCGGCTCTGCTATCTTCCTGACTTTCCGGCAGATCTGCCGCTCTCCGTCCAGGAGTCCCATGCGCTGCTCGCCCCTCTTCGCCCGTCGCGCCCTGATCGCGATCCTCCTTGCTGTGCCCGTCCTGCCGGCGCCGTCCGTGGCGCAGGTCGAAAGCTCCGGGCCCAAGGGCTCCGGCGTTCAGGTCGTCCCCAAAGAGGAGATGCTGCGGCCGAAGGAGGAGCTGAAGGTCTTCCCCTACCAGCTCGTCGATTATACCCGCGAGGCGCACGAGACCCGCATCCAGAACGCGCCGGTGATCGCCGTGGGGAAGGTGGAGTCCTACGAGGAGATCGCGGGCACCGAGAAGAACCGCAACTGGTCGATCTGGCTGCGCGTGGAGACGCTGCTGCGCACCGATCGCATGGGCCAGGAGCAGTCCGACCGCCTCTACTTCCGGCTGCTGCCTCCGCTGCCGCCGCACCAGCCGATCAAGGTCGGCGACCGCTGCCTCGTGCTGCTCGACCGCGACCTGCGCTACGACAATGCGCTCATCCTGCCCACGGAGATGAACTACTACCCGGTCTCCGCCGAGGGTGTGGTCAGCAAGTTCTGGAAGGACGCGCCGACGCGCGAGGCGCCGACCATTCGCGAGCAGGCTCTCTCCGCCTTCCTCGAGGAGATCCGCGCGCTCCTGCGCGCCGTCAGCCTCGAGGAGCAGGCGCGCGCCTGCGGCCTCGTGCTGACCGGCACCGTCACGGACAGCCGGCAGGGCGAGGAAGGCGCCAACGACTTCTACTTCGTGCAGGTCAAGCCCGAGAAGGTGTTCAAGGGTCAGCCCGAGGGCGACACCGTCACCTTCATCCAGCGGGGCAATCCCTACCGCTGGGCCGTCCAGGCCATGAACCGCGCGGCCTTCAAGAAGGGCGACCGCGTGCTCTGCTTCGGGAACAAGGACCCGACATTCTCCAAGCCGGGTGCCTGGAATCGCAAGGGAGAGCCGCTGTACGTCTTCCCCTACGAGAAGAACTCCTCGCTCTTCCTCGCCGGCGACACCGCCTGGCGGAGCGGCTTCCAGCCCATCCCCCTCGACGAGCTCTACGCGCAGCTCACGCGCTGGACCAAGGCCGCCCAGTAGCCGAGTCCCCGCGACCTGCGCTGCGCCGATGAAATCCCGCGTTCCCATTCCGGAGCGGGCCCCGGCCCGCTCCCGAGGTGAGGCATGTCTCGAAACCAGAAGATCAAGTTCTACAGCACCTTCGTCGTGCTGGCGCTGAGCCTCTGGCTCCTCTGGCCGAGCTTCTCCTTCTTCTCCAAGAGCAAGGCGGAGCTCAACAGCCTGCGCGTCAACGACGGCAAGGCCTACAATAAACTCCTCGACAAGTCGCTCAGCCTGGGGCTGGACCTCCAGGGCGGCACCTACCTGGTGCTCGAGGTCGACCTCGAGGGTGTCCCTGACGAGAAGCGCGCCGACACGGTGAACCAGGCGATCAAGGTGATCCGCAACCGCGTCGACCAGTTCGGCGTCTCCGAGCCGAGCATCACCAAGCAGGGCGACAGCCGCATCGTGGTCGAGCTGCCGGGCCTGCCGGACGTGGAGCGCGCCACCCGCCTGCTCAACACGACGGCCCTGCTCGAGCTGAAACTCGTCGCCCAGCAGGGGGAGACCTTCTCGGCTCTGCAGAAGCTCGACCAGGTGATCGCGAGCCGCGCGGCGATGCCCGGCGCCCCGGCCGCGGCACCCGCGCCGGTGGCGAGCGCGCCGGCCAGCGGTGACAGTGCCATCTCCTTCCTCGCCGAGACGACGACGCCCAGCGCGGCGGCGCCGGCCGAGGGCGAAGGCCTGCTCACCCTCATGCGCGGCTACGAGGGCGGCGGCATCTTCATCTACAAGGACGACATGGCGAAGGTGAAGGCCTACCTCGACGATCCCCTGGTCGCGGCGGCGGTGCCGCCCGGCTACGAGTTCATCTGGGGCGCCAAGGATATCGCCGACGCCAGCGGCCGGACGGCGCGCTTCCTCTACTACTGCTCGAGCCGCGTCGAGCTGGACGGCAAGAGCCTCACCGGCGCCGTGGCCGAGCCCGACAACGACCGGCCGGGCTTCCACCGCGTCGCCTTCACGCTCGACCGCGCCGGCGCCAACACCTTCGCGCGCACGACCGAGCGCAACGTCGGTCGCCAGCTGGCGACGATCCTCGACGACCAGGTCTTCCTGGCGCCGGTGATCGAGTCCCGCATCGGCGGCGGCTCGGGCGTCATCACCGGCCGCTTCACGGCCGATGAGGCGGCGGACAACGCGATCCTCCTGCGCGCAGGCGCCCTGCCGGCCACCATGCGCATCGAGGAGGAGCGCTCCGTCGGCCCGAGCCTGGGCCGCGACTCGATCACGATGGGCTTCCGCGCCGCGCTGATCGGCTTCATCGGCATCCTCATCTTCGTGCTGGTCATCTACCGCGGCAGCGGCCTGATCGCCATCGGGGCGCTCATCCTCAACCTGATCATCCTGCTCGCGGCGATGGCCTACCTGCACGCGACGCTGACCCTGCCGGGCATCGCGGGCATCATCCTCAGCATCGGCATGGCGGGGGACTCGCACGTGCTCATCTACGAGCGCATCCGCGAGGAACTGCGTGGCGGCAGCAAGGTGCGGCCGGCGATCGCGGCCGGCTTCGACCGCGCCTTCACGACCATCTTCGACTCGAACCTGACGACGCTGATCACGGCGCTCGTGCTCTACATCTTCGGCATCGGCCCGATCAAGGGCTTCGCTGTCACGCTCACGATCGGCATCATCGTGAGCATGTACACCGCGCTGCTGGTGAGCCGGTCCATCTTCGACCTCCTCACCTACAAGCGCCCGATGCAGTCCCTGAGCATCTGAGCGACGGAAAGACGAGGCATACCATGCTGGAACTACTCAAGGACACGAACTACCAGATCATCCCGCGGCGCTGGATCCTGATCTCGATCTCGGCCGTCGTCATCCTGGCCGGGCTGATCAGCCTGGTCGTCAGGGGCGGTCCGAACTACGGCATCGATTTCCAGGGCGGCTACAAGTTCATCGTCAAGTTCTCGGGCCCGGCCGAGCTGGCGCGCGTGCGCGAGGTCGTCAACGGCCTCGGCTACTCGCACAGCCAGGTCCAGGACTTCGGCAGCGAGCACGAGGTGGTGATCGTCCTGCCCTTGGAAGAGGAGATCGCCGCGACGGGCGGCACGGATCCCGTCCAGGCCCGTCTCGGCGAGGCCCTGCGGGCGAACTTCCCGGTGGCGGAGATCAGCCAGGAGAAGGTCGGGCCGAAGATCGGCAGCGAGCTGCGCACGCAGGCGCTCTGGTCGATCTTCTACTCGCTGCTCGGCCTGATCGTCTACATCACCTGGCGCTTCGAGTTCAGGTTCTCGATCGCCGCCATCGTCGCGCTGATCCACAACGTGATCATCATGATCGGCTTCTTCAGCCTCCTGAACAAGCAGATCGACCTCACGGTGCTCGGCGCCTTGCTCACCCTGGTCGGCTACTCGATCAACGACACGATCGTCGTGTTCGACCGCATCCGCGAGAACCTGCGCTCGCATCGGCGCGGCCAGTCCTACGCCGAGCTGGTGAACGCCAGCATCAACCAGACGCTCAGCCGCACGATCGTCACCGGCGGCTCGGTGCTGATCGTGGTGGCGATGCTCTTCCTGTTCGGCGGGGCGGTGATCCACGACTTCGCGTTCACGCTCTTCGTGGGCACGCTCGTGGGCACCTACAGCTCGATCTTCATCGCGAGCCCGATCCTCGTCGAGTGGCAGGCCGCCAGTCAGCGGCGGCGCGAGCGCCGTCTGGCCACGGCCTAGCCGCGCGCAGCGAGCCGCTCGTCTCCCTGGAGGGGGCGCCGCGAGGCGCCCCCTTTTTGCTGGCGCCGCCTGAGCCTGCTCCTTAGGATCGCGCCATGCGCCTGCGCCGCCTCCTGCCGCTCTGCGCGCCGCCGCTCGCCCTCGCGGTCCTCCTCGCGGCGATGGCGGGGGCGGTCACGCCCCCGGCGGCGCCGCCGAGGGCCGGCGCCGGCGAGGCGGGGCCGCGGCGCAGCGAGCTCTGGCGGCACAGCCTTGCCGGGGCCGAGGGCCTCGCGCCCGCCGTCGAGGGGCTGGCCGCCGCGCTGGTGGCGGGGAACGCGCGCGCGATCGTCGCCCAGAGCGGACCCGGGCGCCTGCGCTTGCAATCGCGCGGGCTCGGCCTGCCGCCGACCCTCTGCGGTCCCGCCCAGGCTCGCGTCCTGCTGCATAGCCAGCTCCAGCCGGCCGGGCGCGCCGAACTGCGCCTCGGCCCCGCGGCGCTGGACGGCACGGGTGAGCGAGCGCGCGTGGCCTTCGACCTCCTCGGCGGCGAGCTGGGGTCCGGCTCGCCGGCGCAGCGCCGTTTCATCGCCGTCTACCGGCGGGAGGCTCCGGCGGCCTGGCGGCTGGAGGCACTGCGGTGCCCTTGAGCCGCCGGCACTGGGGCCGAGCGCTGCTCGTCACCTTGCTGCTGGCGGGGCGGAGCGCCGCTGCTCAGACAGAGGCCTGGACCCGCCACAGCGAGAGCGCCCTGGCCGCCGCCGGCGAGGCGCTGACCGCGCAGATCGATCTCGCTCTGGCAGGCCTGGCCAAGCGCGGCGAGCGCCTGAGCCAGGCCGCGCCGGCGGCGTTGCCGGACGCGGCGAGCGCCTTCGCCTTCCTCGAGCGCAGTCTCGGGCCGGCGCCGACGCTGGCCGGCCTACCGCTCGGCGTGCAGCTGCTGCGCGGCGACGAGCCGCTGGCCTGGCTCGGCCATCCGATTCCCCCGGACGAGGAGCGGGCGACCGCGGGGCCGGCGCTCGGCAGCTTCGGGGTCTACCGCTTCCTCAGCCTGCGCGGGCCACTGGGCGGGACTGGGCTCGACTGGCTGCTCGACCTGCCCCTCGCGCCACGCCTGCCCGGCGGCGGCGGCGGTCTGCCGACGCTGCTGGCGGCGCCGGCGGGGCTCGACCTGCGCGTCCTGCCGCCGGAGTCGCCGCCGGCGAGCGCGCCCGGCGCGCCGGGCTGGCGCAGCGGGCCGAGCGAGTCGCCCGGCAGCCTGCAGGGGCCGCTCCAGCGCTGGACGCTCAGCGCGGGCGGCCGCGAGCTGCTCGAGATCCAGTTGCAGGCGCCCGCTGCCCCGAGCTTCGCGCGCGCCACGGCGGCGGCGCGGCGCGCTTGGCTGGGCCTCGTCGCGGCCTTGCTCATCGTCGCCGTGGGGCTGATCCTGCGCTGGCGGGGTCGACGCCTGCGCCCGGGCGGTCTCGACCTGCCGCTGCGCGCGCTCTTCCTCAGCCTCTGGGTGCTGGCGCTGCGGCTCGTCCTGCGCTGGGGAGAGCTGCCCGCCCTCTGGCTCGGAGGACGCTTCTGGAGCGCGCGCGACTTCGCCCTCGACGTCCCCGGCGGCGTCTTCGCAAGCCCGGGCGAGTTCCTGATCAGCGCCCTGGCCGCACTGCTGCTGCTCGTTCTCGTGCTCCGGCCCTACCTGCGGCCCGAGGCGGAGCGCGAGGGCGACGAGCCCGCGCGCACGAGCGCCGACGGCGCCGGTCCTCTCGCCCAGGCCTTCGCCCTGCTCGCGCCGCTGGCCGGCGTGCTCGCGGCCTGGCGCTTCGCGGCCTGGGTCTACGCGAACACGGCCCCGGCGCTGCTCGGCGCCGAGGGCCTGAGCAGCCTCCGGCTCGTCGGCTTCGACGTCGCCCTCTTCCTCGCCGAGGTTTTCCTGCTCTGCCTGTTCCTCGTGCCGGCCCACTTCGCCTGGCGGCGCCTGCCGGAGCGCCGGCTGCTGCGGCTGGGCGGCGGTCTGCTGCTCGTGCTCGCCGTCGGGGCCCTGGCGGGCCTCGCCGTCGCGCTCACCCTCGCGCTCATCCTGCCGGTCGCCTGGGGCTTTCGCCGGGCCGCCGCACGCCTGACGGGCCTGCTCGCGCACGCCGTTCTCGTCATCCTGGCCGCCACGCTCCTGATCGAAGGCGCGCAGGAGACCGCGCGCCGCGAACTGCGCGCCGATCTCGCCGTTCGCGGCGCCGGCGCGGCGGCGGGGCGCGAGTCCCTCTGGCTTCCGCAGCAGGTCGAGGAGACCCTGCTCGGTCTGGGGCGCGAGCCCGGACTGCGGCGCGATCTCCCGCGGGGGCGCGGCGGCGATGCCTGGCTCGCCCTCGCCGCCTGGCAGAGCGCGGACCTCGATGCGCTCGGCGAGCGCGGTGCCCTCGAGCTCTACGACGCGCGCGGCCGCCTGCGCAGCCGCTATCAGCGGGGCATCGAGCTGGCCGAGCCGCCGCGGAGGCCGTCGCTTTCCGGCGAGCGCGCCGACCTCTCGCTCAGCGTGCAGCCGGGGGTAACGGTCGTGGGCGCGGATTCCCTGCGCTTCGTCGAGGGCGAGCTGGCCCTCGTCGCGCCCGACGGTCGGCCCCTGGGCTGGGTCATGCTCCGCCTGCGCGAAGGGTGGCCGGCGGACGCCGCGCTGCTGGCCCCCGCGTCGACCGCCCAGCGTCTGCTGGCCGGGGCGCAGCGCCTCTTCCTGCATCTGCTGCTGCTGCTCGTCCTCGTCGGGCTGGATCTCGCCTTCTCGCGCGTGGAACCGGTGCGGCGGCGGCTGCCGTCGCTGCTGGGGCCGCACGGCCTCGGCTTCCAGCACAAGCTGCTGTTCTACTTCCTCATCGTCGCCATGCTGCCCGTCCTGCTCACCGGGCTGCTGGCCAGCCGGCAGCTGCGCGCGGAGCAGGACGGGGCCAGCCTGCGCACCAGCCTCGAGCGCGTGCGCGCGGCCCAGCGCTCGCTCGAAAACCGCGTGCGCCAGGAGGCGCGCGATCTGGCGGCGAGCGAGTACGTGCGCAACTTCATCGTGCCCGACTTCCCGACCACGGTGCGCGACATCGGCAGCCTCGAGCACAACCGGCTGATGATCTTCAACGGCGCCGGCGAGCTGCTCCTCGACGAGAGCCTGCGCAACTGGCAGCCCGCCCAGGTGGACTCCTTTCTCGCGGTCGTGCCGCCCGGGCGCGTGGTCTACGAGCGCGAGGGTCGCCGCGTGCACGCCGGCATCCTGTTGCCGATGGAGATCTGGCATCGCGAGCGGCGCATCGCCTTCACCGTCTACTATCGGCTCCAGGTGGACGCTTCCCTCCTCGACGGCCTCGGCGAGGTGGTGGGGGGAGGGCTGAACCTCTACAGCGCGGGCTCGCTGCTCTACGCCGATCGCCCGGAGCTCTTCGGCCTCGGCTATCAGTCGCCGATGCTGGATCCGGCCACGGTGCGCGCCCTCGCCGACGGCCGCGCCGGGGCGCGCCAGGATCTCGCGCATGCGGGCGGCCTGCGGCTGGGTCGGGCGACGCTGCCGCTCGCGGACGCCCGCGACCGACCGCTCGCCCTGCTGTCGAGCGTCGAAGTCGCCGGCCTCGCCGGGCCGGCGGTGGGACTCGGCGAGAGCGCATCGCTCATCTTCAGCATGATCGCGCTCCTGATGATCCTCGCCCTGCTGCTGGGCAGCTTCCTGGCCGGGCGGGTCTTCCTGCCCGTTCGCCGCCTGCAGCTCGCCGTGCGGCGACTGAGCGCCGGCGACCTGGCGGCGCGCCTGCCCGCCGGGGGCGCCGACGAGATCGGCGAGCTGATGACGAGCTTTAACCGCATGGCCGAGGGGCTCCAGGCCACGCGGAGCGAGCTTGAGCAGCGCCGGCGCTTCCTGGAGAGCGTGCTCGAGAACGTCGCCAGCGGCGTGCTCGCCCTCGACGGGGCCGGCCGCCTCGTCTCGGCCAATGCCGCCGCGCGGCGCCTGCTCGCGCTGGAGGACGAGCGGCTCGAGGGCCTGTCGCTCGCGGCGTTGGCCGCGCTCGCGCCCGCCGCGGACGGCCTCGACCGCGGCGCGCTCTTTCGGCATCTCGCCGCGCACCCGGGGGGCCTGCGCGGGCTGGCCTGCGAGCTGCGCCTGCAGGCCGCCGAAGGCGCGCGCACGCTGCGCCTGGCCGACGCCGATCCGACCGGCGAGCGCGTGGTGGTCTTCACGGACGTCAGCGAGCTGATCCGCAGCCAGAAGCTCGCCGCCTGGAGCGAGATGGCCCGCCAGGTGGCGCACGAGATCAAGAACCCGCTCACGCCGATCAAGCTCTCCGCGCAGATGATGGAGCGCGCCTGGCGCGATCGGCGCGAGGACTTCGACGGCATTCTCGGCGAGAGCCTGGCCAGCATCGACGAACAGGTGGAGATCTTGAGAAGGATCGCCCAAGAGTTCAGTCAGTTCGGACGCCGCGCCGAGTTGAGTCTGGAACCCGTGGACCTGGGCGGCCTGCTCGCGGAGATCCTCGCGCCCTACCGCGACACCCTGCAGGTGGACTGGCAAGGACCGACGGCGCTCACCGTGCGCGCCGACCGCGAGGCTCTGCGCAAGGTGCTGCTCAACCTGGTCGAGAACGCGCGGGAGGCCATGGAAGGAGCGGGCCGGCTCGAGGTCGCCCTCGCCGGCGATTCCGAAGGCGGTGGCGAACTCGCGCTGCGCGATCACGGCAGCGGCATTCCCGAGGAGGCGCTCGGCCGCCTCTTCGAGCCCTACTTCAGCACGAAGACCCGAGGGACCGGCCTCGGGCTCGCGATCAGCGCGCAGCTGGTCGAGGAGATGGGCGGCCGCCTGCGCCTGGAAAACCACCCGGGCGGCGGGGCTGTCGCCAGGCTCGCGCTGCCACCCGCCTGATCGTCTGGCGGCGCGAGCGGTCGTGCGCTATCATCGGGCTGACCACTGAGAACCTCAGCCGGGAGGGACGGCGTGCAGTTCATCCTGCGCCTTCTGATCACGGCCTGCACGATCTTCGGCGTTGCCTACCTGTCCGAGGGCCGGCTCGTCGCCGTCGACAGCTTCTGGCCGACGGCGGTGCTCGCCGCGCTCGTGCTGGGCCTGGCCAACGCGGTCGTCAAGCCCGTCGTCAAGTTGCTGACGCTGCCGATCACCTGTCTCACGCTCGGGCTCTTCCTGCTGGTGATCAATGCCGGCATGCTCTACCTGGTCGACTGGGTCGTGCCTGGCTTTCGGACCGTGGGCTTCCTGCCGACCGTGCTGGCCTCGCTGGTGATCGCGTTCATCAGCGGCATCGGCGGCAAGCTCGTCGACCGCGATGACAAGCGACGCGATCGCGACTAGAGCGGCGGCCGGTCCGCCGGCCGCACTGGGGGGGCATGAATCCGGTCCTCGCGACAGTTCTCGGGAGCCTCGCCGGCGCCGCCGTCCTGGTGGCCGCGGCGCTGCTGGTGCGGGTGCTGCTGCAGCTCCAGGCGCTGATCCGGCGCCTCGAGCGCAGCGCCGAGTACATCGAGGCGCGACAGCCGCAGGTCGATCGCCTTCTGGACGGACTGGAAGCGGAGCTTGCCGAGTTGCGCGGCGTCACCGAGAAGGCGAACCGCATTGCGAGCACCGTCGACGGCGTGACCGGCGAGCTGGGCGCCGCGCTGCAGCCGGCCGTCCGTCAGGTCGGCAATCTCGCCCAAGGACTGCGCGCCCTGCGCGCGGCGAGCGACAAGGCCCTCGGCCAGGGCAAGGATGCTCTCGCCAAGGCGGCCGCCGAGGCGCGCGACGCCTTCCGCCGCGAGCAGGACCGGGGGTAGTCGTCACGCGGCCCTCTCGCCACTCGCGCCGCGCGCATGCTACACTGGAGATCATGGCCAGCAACGACAGCGGGAATCTCGTCGTCGTCGACCTGGGCTACAACGAGGTACCCTGCGAGCCAGGGCACTGGTTCACCTTCAACTGCACCGGCAGTCTCCCCGGCGGTTGCGACTGCATGTACTCCAACGCCGTCGAGGACGCCACCTGGGGTCAGATCAAGGCGCTGTACTGAGACACCCCGCAGCTTACGAGCGAACGCCCGTCGGCTCCCGCCGGCGGGCGTTTGCGTTGTGCGCCAGCTTGCTGTGCAGACTAGTCCGGAGAGGGTGGCAGAAGCGCCGCCAAGATGCGCTCGCGCTGGGCGGGGTCCGGGAAGTCATGGCCGTAGAAACGCAGGAAGAGCGCACGGCGCGGCTCCTCGCCGGGCGGGAGGCCGGCGAGCACGAGTGCGCGCGCCGTGTCGAAGAGACTGCTCGCCATGCGCAGGCGCTCCTCGGGGGTCAGCGCCATGATTTGGCGCCGGTAGATTTCCTGGACGTGGCGAGGCGTGTCGTCCATCTCAACCCCGCAGGTGCTCGAGATCCGCGAGCACACCAAGGTCGGCGGCCCACTGGCGCAGGTACGCCCAATCGAGTTCGGGCTGGGACGCCAGGATCTGCTCAATGTCCCTGAGTTGCAGCTCTGATCGCGAGTCGCGCCGCCAGCAGAGCTTCGAGAGCAACAAGTCCTCGGGGGCTACGACGGAGTAAGA
>VGXI01000007.1 GCA_016873475.1 bacterium
TCGCCTGGGAAGCCGTCCGCCTGCTGCGCGAGCTGGGACTCGTCCCACGCCGCACGCTGCGCCTGGTTCTCTTCGCGGACGAGGAGCAGACCCAGGCCGGCGCCAAGGCCTACGCCGCCGCCCACGCGGAGGAGCTGGCCTGCCATCGCGCGGCGCTCGAATGCGACTCGGGGGGCTTTCGGCCCGTCGGCTTCCGGGTGGAGGCCGACTCGCTCACGGTCCTGCGCCTGCGCGACCTCGCGGCCCCGCTGCTGGCGCTCCTGGACGCGGCCGACATCGGGCCCGGCGGCAGCGGCGTCGACGTTTCCACTCTCGTCGAGCAGGGGGTGGTCGGCATCGGGCACCGGGTCGACTCGGCCCGCTACTTCGACTATCACCACAGCCCGGCCGACACCTTCGACAAGATCGACGGCAAGGCCCTCGCGCAGAACGTCGCCGCGGTGGCGATCATGGCCTACGCGCTGGCCGAGGAGCCGGGGCCGCCCTGCGCAGGCGCGGCCGCTGCCGGCTACGGCCAACCCAAGGGGGCCTGCGCGCGCGCTCAGGCGATGATCGCTGCGACCTCGGGGGCGAAGGCGATCCAGGCCGGCGCCACCGCGCTGCGGGCAGGCGGCAGTTCGGCCGACGCCGCCGTGACCATCGCGCTCGCGCAGACGGTGCTGTGCGCCGGCGCCTGGGACAGCTTCGCGGGCATGCTCTACGCGCTGCACTACGAGGCGGCGACCGGCGAGGTGGTGGCCCTCAACGCCGGCTTCGACATCCCGCGCGCGGAGACCGATCCGCTGTCGATCCCGCGCGCGCCGACCCCGAGCGGTCGCACGGCGCTGGTCGGCGGGTTCACCGCCGGCCTCGACTCGCTGCACGGCCGTTTCGGCCGGCTTCCCTGGTCGACCCTGGTGCAGCCGGCGATCGCGCTGGCCGACACGGGCTTCGTGGTCGACGCCTTCCTGGCGCGGATCCTGAAGGCGCGCGAGGCCCTGCTGTCGCGCACCGAGGCCGCCCGCGCCATCTTCCTGCGCGAGGGCCGCCTGCCGGTCGCCGGGGACCGCCTTCAGCAGACGACCCTGGCCGCGACGCTGCGCGCGCTGGCCGAGCTGCGTTCGGCGCCTTTCTACACCGGGGAGTGGGCCGCCCGCTGCGTCGACGCGGTGCGCGCGGAAGGCGGGCGCCTGACGGCGGAGGACCTGGCCGGGTACCGGGCGCGCTTCGAGCCGCCGCTGCGGATGGCCTACCACGGGTTCGCGCTGTCGACCCTGGGCGGCTCGGAGCTGGGTGGCGTCCAGCTGGTGGAGGGGCTCAACCTGCTCGCGCTGGCCGGGCTGCCGCGCGATCCGCACTACAGCCGCGATGCCGCGGCGCTGCACCGGTTCATCCAGGTGTGCCGGGCCGGCTACGTCCTCACCTACTCGCCCGTCTACCAGCCCGATCCCGGCCGGCCCCAGCCCATCCCCTGGATCGCCCCGGGCGCGCGGATCGAGCCCGCCCACGCCGCGGCGCTGTGGCAGCGGCTGCAGTCGCCGGGATGGGAAGCGAAGCTGGCGGCGGAGCTCTCGCCGCCACCGGCGCCGGCGAGCGGCGGCCACTCCGACTGCATCGTGGTGGTGGATGCGGCGGGCGACATCACGGTCCTGGTGCACTCGATCAACACCAGCCTGTGGGGCGCGACCGGCATCTTCGTCGATGGCGTGTCGATTCCCGACCCGGCGTCTTTCCAGCAGGACATGATGGCGCGCGCCGGAGCGGGGCAGCGGCTGCCCAACGTCGTCAACCCGGTCATCGCGCTGCGCGACGGCCAGCCGGTGCTCGCCGCCGGCGCCATCGGCAACGCGCTGCACGAGTGCATGCTGCAGGCCGTGGTCGACATCCTCGACTGCGGCCTCACCCCGCGGCAGTCGATGGCCATGCCCCGCTTCTGGGGGCCCTGGTGGGGCGGGGAGGCGAGCGAGTACGCCCGCCAGGCCATTGAAGCCGACGCCTTCGCCCCCGACGTCGTCGCCGGCGTCGAGGCGCTCGGGCAGCCCCTGCGGGCGATGACGGCCGCGGAGCGCCGCAGCCGGGTCAGCTACTGGGCCGCCATCCAGCTCGACCCCGCCACCGGATTGCGCTGCGCTGCGGCGCCGCCGGAATTCGATGGGCTGGTGGAGGTTCTCGGGCGCTGATCGCGACCGGGCCTGCCGCCAGCGCGCTCAGGCCGGCGCTCGCATTGACGCGTGCGGGAGCCGCACGCATACTCGATGCGACCCGAGAGATCCGCGGGGGCACGCCGATCGCGCGCAGCGAATCGCGGCCTCCAGCCAGGACTGGCAGGAGCAGATGCAGCGAGGCATTCCAGATGCGGCCGTCGACTCGCGCCGGACCGCCGCCGGCGACGGCGTGATCGTGACCGTGCAGTCGGCCGTCAAGCGCTTCGCGGCCGTCTCCGCGGTCGACGGCATCTCGTTCGCGGTGCGCCGGGGGGAGATCTTCGCGCTCCTCGGTCCCAACGGCGCCGGCAAGACGACGCTCGTGCGCATGCTCACGGGAGTTCTCCGGCCCGACGCGGGAACGATCGCCTACCAGGCGCTGCGCACTCCCGCGGCCGGCGAGTGGGCGCCGGCCGCGCCAAGTCCGGCGCCGCGCTCCTGGCCGCAGCCGGCCGACCTCGGCTATCTCCCCGAAGATCGGGGCCTGTACAAGGACCTGCCCATCCTGCGCACGCTCGTCTACTTCGGGCAGCTGCGCGGACTCCCCCGGCCCGCGGCCGAAGCGGCCTCGCGCGAATGGCTGCGCCGCCTGGGTCTGGCCGAGCGCGCGGGGGAGAAGCTCGACGCCCTGTCCAAGGGCAATCAGCAGAAGGTGCAGTTCATCGCCGCCATCGTGCACCGTCCGCTCTTCGCCGTGCTCGACGAACCGTTCTCCGGCCTCGATCCCGTGAACCAGGAGGCCTTCCTCGATCTCCTGCGCGAGCTGCGCGCGGAGGGCATGACGATCCTGCTCAGCGCGCACCAGATGCAGCTCGTGGAGCGCGTGGCGGATCGCGTCCTGCTCATGGACGCCGGGCGCGAGGTGCTCGCGGGCACCCTGTCCGAGCTCCGCCAGCGGGCGGGCGCGAGCCGAAGGATCGTCTTTCGCCTGCGCGGGGAGGCGCCGGAAGGAGCGCTCGCCGATCTGCCGGCCGTCCGCGCGGTGGAGCGGCCGGCGCCCGACGAGCTGGCGGTCGTCCTCGGCGACGGGGCTTCGCTCGGCGCTTTCCTGGCCGGGGTCGGCGGGCGGCTCGACATCCTCGACGTGCGTTCCGAGCAAGCGACCTTGCACGACATCTACGTGCAGGCGATCACGGGGCGCGGCGGCGGCAGGGAGGCCGCGCAGTGAATCAGACGCGACTGGTCTGGACGGTGGCGGGCTGGGAGTTCCGGCGCTTCTTCAAGCTCCGCGATCAGCTCCTCTCGCTGCTCGTCGGCGTCGGCATCGGGCTCGCCTTCTACGGGGTGACGAAGCTCATCAACCGCGGCGATGCCGCGCCCGTTCGCCTCGCAGTGATGCACGGCGAGTCGCTGCCGCTCACCCCGGCCCCGGGGAGCCGGCTCCGGCTCGAGGCCGCGCGGGAGCGGGGCGAGCCGGAGCTGCGGGACGCGGTCGCGCGCCGGGCGATCGATGGGCTCCTGATCCTGGACGGACTCGAGCGCGCCGAGCTGATCGTTCCCCGGGAGCCGCCCTGGCGCGCGGAGCTCTTCGAGCTCCTCACCGCGGCCCGGCGGCAGGCCGCCCTGCAGGCGGCGGCCCTGTCCCCGGCGGACCTGGCGCACATCCTGGCGCCGGTCGATCTCACGGTCAGCTTCCAGGACTCCGGCGCGCGCCCTTCGAGCAAGGCCGCGAAGCTGACGGCGGGGATCCTCATCGGGCTCATGATCTCGGCCATCTATCTCGGCTTCGCGTACTTCTTCACCGCGATCACCGGCGAGAAGCAGCTGCGGGTCACCGAGCAGGTCGTGTCGGCGATCAGGCCGCAGACCTGGATCGACGGCAAGCTCCTCGGCATCACGGCCACCGCATTCCTGGGCACGATCGGCTTCGGGCTCACGGTCGTGATCACCGTCCTCGTGCCGCGGCTGCTGGCGGGACAGCCCCTGGCGCTGCCGACCCTGGAGCCGGCAGCGACCCTGCTCTTCGCCCTCTTCTCGATCCTCGGGGTCCTGTTCTGGAACTGCTTCTTCGCCGCCGTCGCGGCGACGATCAACGATCCCAACACCTCGTCTCGCTCCACGGTGATGCTCTTGCCGTTCATCCCCGTGGCCCTGGCGTTCTTCGCCCTCGGCAAGCCCGACTCCCCGATCCTGCGCATTCTGAGTGTGCTCCCCGGGACCTCCTCCGCGGTGCTGCCGGCTCGGCTCGTCCTGGGCTCGGTGCCGGCGGTCGAGATCGTGCTCGCGCTTCTCCTGCTGGCCGGCGGCATCGTGCTGCTCCGCCGGCTGGCGGGGCGGATCTTCGCGGTGGCGATGCTCATGTACGGCAAGGAGCCCTCGTGGCGGGAGATCCTGCGCTGGGCGCGGGAGGCACGCGACGTGTGAGCGCGCGCCTCCCCGGCAGCGCGGGCGCCGCTGCCGTTGCCCCGCATTCAGCTAAGCAGCAAGAAGCTGCGCATCTCGCTTGGACTCGCCCGCATCGTGGCGTTCGCCGCTGCCGAGCGGGCCCGTCGCGTTGACAGTATTCACCTGCTGACCTATGATCGCACGCGGCCGATAATCCGTACGGACCTGGGTTTGCACAGACAAGGAGCGAATCATGGGTGTTGTCGTCATGGGCGTCGGCATCTGCGGAGCTTTTCCCACCTCGAGTGGGCTGTCGTACCGGGAGCTGATCGCCAAGGCGGCGATGGCCGCCTATGAAGAGGCGGGAGTCACCGCGGAACAGATCGAAGGCGCCGTCAGCTGCGAAGAGGACTTCATCTCGGGTTACTCGATCGCCGATGAGTACACCCCGGATCAGTTGGGCATGGTCCGCAAGCCCGTCTACACGATCAACGGGGACTTCACGCACGGCATCTGTTCGGCCGTCATGCAGATCCAGACCGGGCGCTTCAAGCTCCTCGTCGTGGAGGGCTACAGCAAGGCCTCGAACCTGCTGACCAAGGACGAGATCCTGCACTTCGCGCTGGATCCCACCTACAACCGCTTCGGTCTGTCGCCGCACTACCTGGCCGGCATCGAGATGCAGCAGTTCGTCCAGAACTCCGTCTTCTCGGCCGCCGACGTCGCGGAGATCGCCGCGCGCAGCCGCCGCCGCTGCCTGGGCAATCCCCTGGCGCCCTACGGCGAGAAGCTGAGCACGGCGGACGTGCTGGGCAGTCGCCCGCTGGCCACGCCGGTCACGGAGCTGATGGTCGCGCGCCCCGCCGACGCCGCCGTGATCGTGGTCCTGGGCAGCGAGGAGGTCGCCCTGGAGACGGCGTCCAAGCCGGTCTACATCTCCGGCACGGGCTGGGCATCGGGCAACTCGATCATCGAGCGGCGCGCCCACTACGTGTCCAGGGGCACCCAGCTTGCGGCGCAGACGGCCTACGCGGAGGCCGCGATCACCGCGCCCGAGTCCGAGCTGGATCTGGCCTATGTGGCGGACCTCTACGCCCACCGGCAGCTCATGCACATGGAGGCCCTGGGGCTCGGCCCGGAGTTCCTGCCCTTCATCAATCCCGACGGCGGCGCCCAGGGCATGGGCGACCTCTTCGAGGCCACGGGCGGCGCGCGCTTCTACGACGCGGTCCGGCAGCTGCGCGGCGAGGCGGGCGCCCATCAGGTCGAGGGCGCCAAGACCGCGCTGGTCCACGGCTGGCGCGGCCTGCCCACGGATTCCTGCGCCGTGGTCATCCTCGACGCGAACGGAGGCAGCCATGAGTAATCGAGTCGCAGTGATCGGCGCGGGCATGACCAAGTTCGTCCGTCGCGCCAAGGAGACCCCCGGCGAGCTGGCCGCTCAGGCCGTGCAGATGGCGCTGGCGGATGCTGGGCTCACGATCGACGACATCGACGCGGTCTGCCTGGGCACGGCGCCCGATGCCTTCGACGGCGTCCACATGAACGGCGAGCACCTGATCGCCGGCGCCGGCGCCGTCGGCAAGCCCTACCTGCGGCACTTCGTCGGCGGCGGCACCGGCGTGTTCAGTCCGATCCACGGCTGGATGCACGTCGCTTCCGGCAAGTACAAGACCTGCCTGGTCGTTGCCGAGGAGAAGATGTCGCCCTGCGTCCCGCACCCGGCCGGCGCCTTCCTGACGATCTTCGACCACACCACCGAGCAGCCCCTGGAGCTGACGCTGCTGCACATCTTCGGCATCGAGATGTGCCGCTTCATGCACATCTACGGCTACAGCGAGCGGGACCTGGCGGAGATCTCGGTGCTCTGCAAGGGCAACGCCCTGCACCACCCGGCCGCTCAGGTCGCCGAGAAGATCACCGTCAAGGACGTCCTTTCCTCGCCGGTGCTCTCCTGGCCGGTCAAGCGCCGGGACATCAGCCCGACGTCCGACGGCGCCGTCGCCATCGTCCTCTGCAACGAGCGCGTGGCGCGCACGCACTCGAAGGCGCCCGTCTTCATCGACGGCGTCGGCTTCCGCCTGGAGACCGCCTACTGGTGCACGCGCGACCTGGCCTATCCGAACTACGTGGCGATGGCGGCCCAGGACGCCTATGCGATGGCCGGCATCACCAAGCCGGACACGGAGATCGACATCTACGAGCCCTACGACCCCTTCAATTACAAGGCCCTGCACCACATGAACGCCCTGCTTCTGGACAAGTCGGGCCGCAAGGTGCGCGAGCTCTTCGACGCCGGCGCATTTGCGCGCGACGGCAGCCATCCGATCTGCCCCTCGGGCGGCGCGCTGGGCGTGGGCAATCCGATCGCCGCCACGGGCCTGATGAAGATCGCCGAGCTGTACTTCCAGCTCTCCGGCCAGGCCGGCAAGCGGCAGGTCGCCAAGAGCGCCCACCGCGGTGTGGCGCAGGCCTGGGGCGACTTGATGCAGGTCGGCACCGTCGTGGTCATGTCCTCCGAGGGCGCGCTGCCGTCGGGGCACGGCCGCTGGGGCGCGATGACCGCGAAGGACCTGCCGGCGACGCCGCTCAAGCAGGTGCAGGACGTGCCGCACATCGCCTACAAGCCCGACCTGCGCTACTCCTACGACAACGGCTACGCGCTGACGAGCTATCTGGAAGGGTTCAAGCAGGGCGCCCTGCGCGGCTCGCGCTGCACGGGTTGCGGGCGCATCATGATTCCCCCGCGGTCCTTCTGCGAGCTCTGCAATCTGCAGCCGGTGCACGACTACTGCGAGCTGCCCGACACGGGCACGGTGCAGACCTACACGCTGTCGCACGTGAACTGGGACTCCTCGCCCCTGCCGAGGGGACGGGTGGACGTCTTCGCGGTGATCGCCATCGACGGCGCGGCGCCCGAGATGGGTTTGGTGCACAGGCTGGGCGAGGTGAGCGCGAAGGACGTGAAGATCGGCATGAAGGTCAGGGCAGTCTGGAAGGACGCGAAGGACCGGGAAGGCTCCGTGCTGGACATCAAGTACTTCCGGCCGCTGGGGACCCGGGAGAGAAACCTGCGCACCGTCAAGCCGATCAAGCCCGCGGAGATCGACGCCGCGTCGGCCAAGTCGTTCCCGGGCAGGATCCCCATGGAGTACCTCTACACGGCCGGGCTGGGCGGCAGCCGCTTCTACGCCGATCTGGCCAAGGGCAGGCTCAGCGGCACCTGGTGCTCGCACTGCGAGGCCGTGCACGTGCCGCCGACGGCCTTCTGCGAGTTCGGCATGGTGCTGCTCGACGTGGACAAGCAGGCGCGCGCGGTCAATGTGGCGTCGGGCGTCGTGCTGTCCTTCACCGAGGTCCATGAGGACCGTTCCGGGCATCTGCTGGACGCGCCCGTCGTCGTCGCGCAGGTGGGCTATCCGGGCACCGTCGGCAGCCTGTTCGGCGTCCTGGAGCTGCGCAAGGGCCAGGCGGCCCAGGTCGGCGCGGCGGTGGAGCTGGTGCCGACGGGCAAGAAGGTCGGCCCCGAGCACGTCAAGTTCCGGCTGAAGGCGGCGCGGCGCAAGTAGGCGCGCGCAGCGTACCGTCAAGGGAGGATCCGCATGCCAGAAGCACTGCGCGTTGTCGCCCATTTCGGCGATGGCAGCGTCATCAAGGGCAACACCTGGGACTTCAATCCCACGGGTCAGTTGTTCCACCTGTTCCCGATCGGCAGCACCGAGGCGCGCGAGGTTCGCTGCGACCAGCTCAAGGCGCTCTACTTCGTCAAGACCTTCGAGGGCGACCGCGAGCGACCCAAGCTCCAGGGCTTCCTTGCGGCCCCACCCGAGACCTCCAAGGGCAAGAAGGTGGCGGTGCTCTTTCGCGATGGCGAACTCGAGTGCGGCTACTCGCTGACCTACAACCCGACGCGCAGCGGCTTCTTCCTCTTCCCGGCGGACAGCGGCAGCAACAACATCCGCGTCTTCGTCATGGTGGCATCGGCAGCGGAGATCAAGGCCGGCCCGGCGGCCGATGCCCTCGCGGCGCAGGTGCTCGCGGGCCAGGCGGGCGCGGCGAAGGGCCCTGCCAAGAAGCCCTCCGCCTAGGCGCGCTCCGCGCAGCGGTCGCGCAGCCCCGCCGGGGATTCGGCGAGATCGATCGCGTGGTCGCCCCCGCCGCCCTCAGCAGGGCGCTCGCGTTGACAGGCGCGCGAGCCGGACGCATACTTGGCGCCGCCGATTTCCCTCTACAGCGCCGTTGCCGCGCCATCCGCGCCTTCGGAGGCCCGCATGTTCCGCTTCATCCGCCGCGCGCTCCTGCACTGTCTCGCCCTCGCCGCTCCGCTCGCCGCGCCCGCTCTCGCCGGCGACGACCATCCCCAAGAGCAGAGGTGGTCGGTCGAGGATCCCGAGGGCGACTGGGACTGGCAGGAGGTGGCGATCGACGTCGAGGAGGGCACCTGGATGTCGGTGGACGTCTCGCCCGACGGGCGCACGCTGGTCTTCGACCTGCTCGGCGATCTCTACACGCTGCCGATCGCGGGTGGCGAGGCAAAGGCGATCACCACGGGCCTGGCCTGGGACGAGCAGCCGCGCTGGTCGCCGGACGGCGCCTCGATCGCCTTCACCTCGGACCGCGGCGGCGCCGACAACCTCTGGATCGTGGATCGCGACGGCGCGAACCCGCAGCAGGTGAGCAAGGAGAGCTATCGCCTCCTGAACAGTCCCGCCTGGTCGCCCGACGGCGAGTGGATCGCCGCGCGCAAGCACTTCACCAAGTTCCGCTCGGCCGGCGCCGGCGAGATCTGGCTCTATCACCGCACGGGCGGCGCCGGGCTGCAGCTCACCGAGAAGCCGAACGACCAGAAGGACCTGGGCGAGCCGGCCTTCTCGCCCGACGGCCGCTACCTCTACTTCAGCCAGGACGCGACGCCGGGGGACCACTTCGAGTACAACAAGGACGCGAACGGGCAGATCTACGTCATCCGCCGCCTCGATCGCGAGACGGGCGAGATCGTCGACTGGGTGACCGGCCCCGGCGGCGCGATCCGGCCGACGCCCGCGCCCGACGGCAAGCGGCTCGCCTTCATCCGCCGCGTGCGCTTCCAATCGACGCTCTTCGTGCAGGACCTCGCCTCGGGCGCCGAGCGCGCGCTCTGGTCCGGTCTCGACCGCGACCTCCAGGAGATCTGGGCGATCCACGGCGTCTACCCGCAGATGGCCTGGACGCCCGACGCGCAGGCGATCGTCGTCTGGGCGGGCGGCAAGCTGTGCAAGGTGGACGCCGAGACCGGCGCCGTGGCGACGATCCCCTTCCACGTGCAGTCGACGCGCAAGGTGGCGACGGCGCTGCGCTATCCGGTCGCCGTTGCTCCCGAGACCTTCCGCCCGACGATGCTGCGCGGCGTCGAGGTGGCGCCCGATGGGAAGTCGGTCGTTTTCGAGACGCTGGGCCGGCTCTGGATTCGCCCCTTGCCCGCGGGCCAAGCGCGGCGGCTGACGCGGCAGGAGAGCCACATGGAGGCCTTTCCCGCCTTCTCGCGCGACGGCAAGTGGATCGTCTACGCCAGCTTCGACGACCAGGCGCTGGGGGCGATCCGCGTCGTCCCCGCGGCGGGCGGCGAGGGCAAGGTGCTCACCCCCGAGCCCGGCCACTACTTCGAGCCCTGCTTCTCGCCCGACGGCAAGACCGTCGTCTACCGCAAGGCGGAAGGCAACTGGCTGCGCTCGCGCGAGTGGGGGCGGGCGCCCGGCATCTACGCCGTCGCGGGGGCGGGCGGCACGCCGGTGCTGGTGACCAAGTCCGGCCAGGCCCCGCACTTCGGCGCCGACCCGCGGCGCGTCTTCCTGCTGCGCGAGGGCGAGGAGGACAAGCGCGCGCTCGTTTCCCTCGAGCTCGACGGTTCCGACGAGCGCAGGCACGCGAGCTCCGCCGCGGCGGTCGAGTTCCGCGTCTCGCCGGACGGCAGGTGGCTCGCCTTCGCCGAGCGCTACCAGGTGTTCGTCACGCCCTTCGTGCCCACGGGGAGGAGCGTCGAGATCGGCCCCAAGGCTGACGCCATGCCGCTCGCCAAGGTGGCGCGCGATGCCGGCGACAACCTGCGCTGGTCGGGCGACTCGCGGCGGCTGCACTGGTCGCTGGGGCCGCAGCTCCTCACGCGCGACCTCGCGGATTCCTTCGCCTGGCTCGCCGGTGCGCCGGAGCCGCTCCCCGCGCCCGCGGCGGAGGGAATCGATCTCTCCTTCGACGTGCCCTACGGCAAGCCGGCGGGCACGATCGCGCTCGTCGGCGGGCGGCTCGTCACCATGCGCGAAGGCGAGGTGATCGAGGACGGTGTCGTGGTCGTCAGGGGCAATCGCATCGCGGCTGTCGGCCGGCGCGGCGAAGTGACGGTGCCGGTCGGGGCGAAGACCATCGACATCGCGGGCGCCACGGTCATCCCGGGTCTCGTCGACGTGCACTGGCACGGCGCCTTCGGCTCCGACCTCTGGATCCCCGAAGAGAGCTGGGAGCTCTACGCCAACCTCTGCTACGGGGTCACCACGGCGCACGACCCCTCGAACGACTCGCGCGAGGTCTTCGCCGCCGCCGACCTGCAGAAGGCGGGGAGGATCGTCGCCCCGCGGGTGTTCTCGACAGGCACCATCCTCTACGGTGCGATGGGCGCCTACCGCGCCGAGATCGACTCGCTTGGCGATGCGCGCGCGCACCTGCGGCGGATGCAGGCGATGGGCGCCATCACGGTGAAGAGCTACAACCAGCCGCGGCGCGAGCAGCGCCAGCAGGTGCTGGCCGCTGCGCGCGAGCTCGGGATGATGGTCATTCCCGAGGGCGGCGCGCTCTTTCCGGCCGTGATGACGATGGTCGTCGACGGCCATACCGGCATCGAGCACGCGCTCCCGCAGGGTGCGATCTACGACGACGTCGAGCAGCTCTGGGGCGGCACCGCGGTCACCTACACGCCAACCCTCGGCGTCGCCTACGGCGGGCTCGACGGGGAGCACTACTGGTACGCGCACACCGAGGTCTGGAAGGAGCAGCCGCTGGCGAGTTTCGTGCCGCGACCGCTGCTCGACGCCCGCGCGCGCCGGCGCCAGCTCGCGCCCGCTGAGGAGTGGAATCACATCAAGGCGGCCGAAGTGGCGAAGGCGCTGCTCGATGCCGGCGTGTCGGTGCAGCTCGGCGCCCACGGCCAGCGCGAGGGGCTCGCCGCGCACTGGGAGCTGTGGAGTTTCGTCCAGGGCGGCATGACGCCGCACGAGGCGCTGCGCTGCGGAACACTTGCCGGCGCGCAGTACGTGGGGCTGGACGGGGACCTGGGGTCGATCGAGGCCGGCAAGCTCGCCGACCTCGTCGTCTTGGGCGCCGATCCGCTCGCGGACATCCGCAACTCGACCCAGCTCCGCTACGTGATGGCGAACGGGCGCCTCTACGACCCGCAGACGATGAACGAGCTCGCGCCCGAGCCGCGGACGCGGGGAAGGTTCTGGTGGGAGTGATGCGTTCGCGGCAGATCCTCGCCTTCGCTGTCCTGGTAGCCGGGTCGACGACCGGCCAGGCGCAAGGCCAGGAGCAGTGGGCGATCTCCGCGGCGGCTGTCTTTCCGGGCGGCGCGCCGGCGAATCCTGATATTGCGGAGGTCCTGCGGCGGCTGGAGAGCCCGGCCGGGGAGGGCGCGCCCGTCAGCGCGGAGGAGTTCCTCGCCTATTGCGACCAGGCCGGTCCCCTGGTCGACCGCAAGGCGCTCTTCCGCTATGCCGTGCCCGGCAGCAAGCGCAATCAAGATCGGGAGCATGCCGAGTTCGTGCGCAGCCTGATGCAGGCGGAGCAAGTGCAGGCCGGCACCGACTTCCTGCAGGAGCACGACGCGCTGCTGCGGGCGGCGGAAGCGCGCTACGAGGTCGCCCCGCAGGACATCGTGGCGATCCTGATGTGGGAGTCCGGGCTGGGGCGCCACGTGGGTCGCCATCGCGTCTTCGATGTGCTGCTCGGCCAGCTGCTCTATCTCGAGCCGGCGATGCGGGTTGCCCGCGAGGAGCAGCGCGCCATCGACGGGCCGGGGACCCTCGAAGCAACGACGCCGAAGGAGCAGGCTCATCGCATCCAGAAGCTGACCCGGCGAGCGGTCACCAATCTGGTCGCGCTCGTGCGGTTGGCCAAGGCCAAAGGGCCCCATCCCACGCTCATGCTGGGATCCTGGGCTGGGGCGATCGGCTATCCCCAGTTCATGCCGGCCTCGTTCCGGCACGCCGCGGATGGCGATGGCGACGGAGTCATCGACCTCAATCACTGGCCAGACGCCGTCTTCAGCGTGGCGAGTTACCTGCAGGCCAATGGCTACGGTCCGAGCGCCGCGGCCAGAAGGCGGGGCATCTTCCGCTACAATCCGATCGATTCCTACGCGGATGGCGTCTTGCGCTACGCCAACGCGATCCGGGAGCGCGCCACGCGCGCCTCCGACGCGCCTGATCGCCCGGGAGCGAGTGGCGCCGACTGAGGAAGGACCGCGATCCACCTTGAATCGGGGCTACACCTACACCGAACGGATCGACGCCCGCGGCGCCGGGCGCCCGCTGCTCGAGCACCTCGCGTGGCGCTACCCGCACGGCAGTGCTGCCCAGTGGCGGGAGCGCATCGCAGCGGGGCAAGTTCGGGTCAACGGAGATCCGGCCACGCCTGACACAGCACTCGCGTCCGGCGACACGGTCACCTGGGCGCGGCCGCCCTGGGTGGAACCCGCGGCGCCGCTCAGCTACGAGATCCTGTACGAGGACGCCGGCTTCGTCGCCGTCGCCAAACCCATCGGCCTGCCGACCCTGCCCGGCGGGGGCTACCTCGAGCACACGCTGCTCGCGCTCGTTCGCCAGCGCTTCCCCGCTGCCTCGCCGCTGCACCGGCTCGATCGCGGGGCTTCGGGCGTCGTCCTCTTCACGAGAAAGGCCGCCGCGGCGCGCGCGATCGCGCTGGCCTGGCGGGAAGGGCGCGTCCGCAAGGTCTACCGCGCACTCGTCGCCGGCAGTCCCACGGAGGATTCCTGCCTGATCGAGATGCCGATCGGGCGCGTTCCGCATCCGATGCTCGGTGCGGTCTACGCCGCGCATCCCGCGGGTCTGGCCGCGCGCAGCGAGCTGTGCGTGCTGGAGCGAAGGGAAGGGGAGAGTCTCGTCGAGGTGGGCATTGCGACCGGCCGGCCGCATCAGATTCGCATCCACCTGGCGGCCGCCGGGCATCCGCTCGTGGGGGAGCCGCTCTACGCCGCGGGCGGCGGCCTGCGCGAGGATGCCGCTCGCCCCGGCGCGCCGGGCTACCTGCTCCACGCTTGCCGCCTCGCCTTCGCGCATCCGGAGACGGGCGAGCCCGTGGACATCCGCTGTCCGCCGCCGCGGGCGCTCCTAAGCGCAACGGAACGGGGCGCGCGCGGCCGCGCGGGCTAGATGCGCGCGGCCGCTTGCGACCCCCAGGCGGACACTCGCCCCGGCCGGCATCCTGCCCCCTGAGCAAGCGCTGGCATCCGAGCGGTTCGGGTGCTAGGCTCGCCGCGCTTGCGGGGCGCTGGGGCGCCCCGGCCGGCAAGGGGGGCCAGCGCGTGAGACCCGGACTGCGACTGCTCGACGACAGCCTGATCGGCCGCATCCTCGACGAGGCGAGGGAGATCCTCGCCAAGCTCGGCATGGAGATCCACAACGAGGGCCTGCTCGACCGCCTGGCCGCGCACGGGGCTGCGGTCGATCGCGCCACGCGGCGCGTCCGCTTCCCCGCCAGCGTGATCGATCGCGGTCTCCAGACGGCGGCTCCGGCCTTCAAGCTCTACGATGTGCTGGGGGAAGAGGCCTGCGATTTCGCGGGTGACAAGGTCCACTTCACACCGGGCTCGGCCGCCATCAACGTCCTGGACGCGCACAGCGGCGAGATGCGGCCGCCGACGACGGTCGACTACGTCGACTTCGTGAAGCTCGTCTCCCGCCTGCCGCATCTGGCCTCCCAGGCCACGGCCTTCATCCCCGCCGACGTACCCGAAGGCGTGTCCGATTCCTACCGACTCTTCCTCAGTCTGCTTTACGGCGAGAAGCCGGTCGTCACCGGCGCCTTCACGATCGCGTCCTTCGCCCTCATGCGCGACCTCCAGCTCGCCGTGCGCGGCTCCGCGGCGGCGCTCGCCGCGAAGCCGCTGACCGTGTTCAGCGTCTGCCCAACCGCCCCCCTCAAGTGGAGCGACGTCACCAGCCAGAACCTCGTCGACTGCGCCGAGCTGGGCGTCCCCGTCGAGTACATCTCGATGCCGCTCACCGGCTTCATGTCCCCGGTCACGCTGGTGGGCGCGCTGGTCCAGCACACCGCCGAAACGCTCAGCGGCGTCGTGATGACGCAACTGGTCCGCCCCGGCGCCCCCGCGCTCTACGGCGGCTCGCCCGCGGCCTTCGACCTCCGCTACGAAACCACGCCGATGGGAGCGGTCGAGACCCAGATGATCGACTGCGCCTACTGCGAGATCGGGAAGTACCTCGGTCTGCCCACCCAGGCCTACATCGGTCTCAGCGACGCCAAGCGCCTCGACGCCCAGGCGGGCGCGGAGACGGCGATGGGCGCCACCCTCGCCGCGCTCGCCGGCATCAACAACGTCAGCGGGCCGGGCATGCTGGACTTCGAGAGCTGCCAGAGCCTGGAGAAGCTGGTCCTGGACAACGAGCTCTGCGGTCTGGCGCTGCGCCTCACGCGCGGCATCGAGCCCAGGGAGGACTTCCCGGCGCTGCCCCGCTTCGAGGAGCTGCTCGCCGAGGGCCACCTGCTCATCTCCACGCACACCCGGCGCCACCTGCGCGCGGAGCACTACTTCCCGGGCCCCGTCATCGACCGCGCCAATCGCTCCCGCTGGCGGGAGGAGGGCGGCCTCTCGCTGGACGCGCGCGCCCGCCGCGAGGTCGCAGCCCACCTGGCCGCCTACGCGCCCTCGCGCCTGCCGCAGGAGACGAAGGCCGAGTTGATCCGCCTGATGACGGCCGAGGCCGCCCGCTTCGGCCTCGCCAGGCTGCCGGAGCGCCCGGCATGAGAAAGGTCTTCGGGTTCACCGCCGCCGAGTTCGTGCCGGCGCCGGAGGCGGTGCTGCGCGCCCAGGGCGTGAAGCGCGATCGGGCGGCGGACCCGCGCACGGCCGGGCTCTGCACCGAGGCCCTCGGACTCCTGGAGGGACTCGCGCGGCCGACCGGTCTCCTCCAGGAGCTCTCCCGCGCGGACTTCGCCGCGGTCTACTGCGGCGAGGGTCGCAATGCCGAGCGCTCGCCGCTGGCCGAGATCGCTCCCCGCGCGGAGCGCCTGGCGCTCTTCGCCCTGACGCTGGGCGCCCCGGTCACCGAGCGCATCGCATCGCTCTTCGCCGCCGGCGACTTCGCCCTGGCCGCCATGCTCGACGCCGCGGCCTCGGAGAGCGCCGAGCTGATCGCCGATTCGCTGCAGCGGAACTACGCCCGCGCCCTTGGCGAGACAGGCGGCCTCAACGGCCAGACGCGGCTTCTGCGCTACAGCCCTGGCTACTGCGGCTGGCACCTCAGCGGCCAAGGCGCGCTCTTCGCCGCACTGCGGCCGGCGGCGATCGGCATCACCCTGCGCGAGAGCTACCTCATGGAGCCGCTGAAGTCGATCTCGGGGGTGATCGTGGCGGGGCCGGGGGCCATCCACAGCTTCGCGGACGACTATCCCTTCTGTGCCGACTGCGACACGCGGGGATGCCGCCAGCGGATTCGAACCATCCTGCAATCCTAGACATCCAGGGAGGGCGAGCATGGAGATCCTGGAACGCGTCGCGGCCGAGTTGATGGCGGGCGAGGACGAGCGGACGGCGACGGCGGTCGCCGCGGCGATCGCGGCCGGGACGCCACCCGGGCGGATTCTCGACGAGGGCCTCATCGCCGGGATGAACGCGATCGGCCAGCGCTTCCGCGCGCACGAGATCTTCCTGCCCGACGTGCTGCTCGCGGCCAGGGCGATGTACGCCGGGCTGGGGCTCCTCAAGCCCCTGCTCGAGCAGGCCGGCGTGCCCGGGCGCGGCAAGGTGGTCATCGGCACGGTGCAGGGCGACCTGCACGACATCGGCAAGAACCTCGTGGGCATCATGCTGCGCGGCGCCGGCTACGAGGTGATCGACCTCGGCAGCGACGTCGCCCCCGAGCGCTTCGTCGCCACGGCGAAGGCCGAGGGGGCGGGCTTGATCGGCATGTCCGCGCTGCTCACGACGACGATGCCCGTGATGGGCAGGGTCGTCGAGCTGCTGCGGGCGGAAGGCCTGAGCGGCAAGATCAAGGTGGTCGTGGGCGGTGCGCCGCTGTCGGCGGCCTTCGCCGCGGAGATCGGGGCGGATGCCTACGCCTTCGACGGCGCCAACGCGGTGCAGACGGTGGAGGCCCTGCTCCGCGGCGCCGGTGCGGGGCAGCGCTGAGGATGCGCGGCCTCGGCGAGCGCCTGGCGGCGGGCGAGGTCCTGATCGGCGATGGCGCCCTGGGCACGCAGCTCATCGAGCGGGGAATGGGACCCGGGTCCTGCCCCGAAGCCCTGAGCCTGTCCCACCCCGACTGGCTCGAGGCGATCGCCCGCGCCTACGCCGCGGCCGGGGCCGACCTCGTCGTCACCAACACCTTCGGCGCTTCGCCCCAGAAGCTGGCCGCCTACGGCCTCGCCGACCGGCTCGAGGAAATCGTGGCTGCTGCCGTGGCCGCCGCCCGGCGCGGCGCTGGCGCGCGCGCGGCCGTGTCCGGCAGCATCGGTCCCACGGGCAAGCTGCTGAAGCCCTACGGCGACACCGAGCCCGCGGCGCTGGCGGCGGGCTTCGCCCGGCAGGCCGCCGCCCTGGCCGCGGCGGGCGTCGACGCCTTCTCCATCGAAACGATGACGGACCTCGCCGAGGCTGTGCTCGCCGTCGCGGCCGCCAGAGAGGCCGCCCCGCAGCTGCCCATCCTTGCCACGATGACCTTCGACGAGACGCCGCGGGGCTTCTTCACGATCATGGGCGCGAGCGTGCCCGCCGCCGCCGCCGGCCTGGCCGCGGCGGGCGCGGCCGTCGTCGGCTCCAACTGCGGCAACGGCGCGGCGGCGATGGTGAAGGTGGCCCGCGAGTTCGTCGCCGCCACGCGGCTGCCCGTCATCATCCAGCCCAACGCCGGCCGGCCCGCGGTGGTGGGCGGGAAGACGATCTACGGCGAATCGCCCGCGTTCATGGCGGAGCGGGCGCGCGAGCTGCTGGACCTGGGCGTCCGGGTGGTCGGCGGTTGCTGCGGCACGACGCCCGAGCACATCCGGGCCCTCGCCGAGACCCGCGCGCGCTGGCTCAGCGCCCGCGCCTGAGTCGCCTTCCCGCCCCGGGCGCTTCGCTGAGCGCCGCGGCGCCGCACTGGATCAGCCGTTTCGGCCGGCAGCGGAATCGCTGCGCGGGCCCCGGTTCAGCCAGTACTTCACCCGCGACATGCTCTGCTCGACCTCTTCGATCCAGAGCGCCTGCAAGGTGCTGGCCCTGCTCTTGATGAGCCGGCAGAGGTTGATCATGAATCGATAGCCGAGTCCGGCGTCGGAAGCCGCGAGCACCAGGAAGGCATCTCTGGGAATGACGATCACGCTTCCCGGCAAGGTGCACACTGCCGTGTAGATCGAGGTGCGAGGTTCGACCAGGGCCGACCACCCCAACATGTCGCCGCGTCCCTTCTCCTCGATCGGCACCTCGGTCTGGTGCCCGGCCGCGACGATTGCGATGGTCAGCGCGAAGCGGCCGTCCCGAATCAGGTACAGTGACTCGGCCGTGTCTCCCCTCTTGAGCAATTGTTCTCCCGGGGCGGTCTGCCTCTCCTCGGCGATGGCGCCGAGCTTCTGCAAATCAGCGTCCGTCAACCCAGCAAGCATGTCGGCGGCACTCAGCGAGCGTAGGTCCACCATCGCTTCGGTCCTCCCCTGCAAGCAATCCGCTCGGCTTCCGATTCCCCGCGGCGATCGCGAGGATCGGAGGGAAGCCTCGAATCCAGCATAGGATACTGCCTCCGGAAAAGGCAAGCTCGCTGCCTTCCTGAGCCGGCGCGCATCTTCGCGCAGGTCGAGTGCGCCCGGCCTAGCCGTGTCTTCGCCAGGGATGACGGTCTACGCGACGCCGCCGCGCGATGCGGCCTACCGCCATCGCGATCCGCACGCGGGCGTAGTTCTGCAACGTGATGAAGGCCTCGGCCGTCGAGGGCACCTCGGGCTCGGCAATGAGCAGCAGGGGAATCAGCGCCGTCCAGCGCAGGAGCCCCGTGAGGCCGAAGAGCACCTGCTCGGACTGGAGCGCGAGCGGCCCGAGGGCGAGCGGCTCGGGCAGGAAGATCCCCGAGAGCAGCATCGTCGCCATCATGGCGAGGCCCGCGCAGGCGCCGTAGAGGCCGGCGTAGGCCTGCCGCCGGTTGGCCGGCGCGATCGCCAGCACGAAGTTCGTCCCCACCAACCCCGCGCCCGCCCACATCACGCCCGAGAAGAAGGCCTCGACGAAGAGGATCCCGTAGTGGCCCTCGGACACGAAGAGCCAGGCCTGCGGGATGAAGCCGCCCATCACGATCGACAGCGCCATCGCCGTGCGGTTGCCGAGGCGATCGACGAGGCGCCCCCAGACGCTGAGCGAAAGCAGCGAAGCCACGGTGCTGATCGTGCTGTAGATCTGGATCTCGACCAGGGGCATCGCCAGGTTGTCGATCATGAAGGGCTGCCAGAAGGGCGCGCCGACGCCGACGGCCAGCATCCACCACACCGCGAAGACGAGCAGGCGGCGGAAGTTCGGGTCGCGGAAGGGCGCGACGAGCAGGGTGGCCGCGCTGTCCACCTCGTGCGCCTTCGGCCGTTCGGGCTGACGCCATAGCAAGAGCTGCCCGATGCCGCCTACCAGCGCCGCGGCAGCGAAAAGCCAGGCGAAGGCCGGCAGCAGGTTCTCGGCGCGGGCCCAGCCCGGCCGCGCGATGAGCGGCCAGTCGCCGCTCTTCTGCATGCCGTCGAGCAGGAGGCCGAGCAGGGTGCCCGCCAGCGTGCCCGCCACGAGCAGCCACTGCGAGCGCCGCGCGAAGAAGCGCCCGCGCACCTCGCGCGGGATGAGGTCGCTGATCCAGGCCACCCAGATGTTCGCGCTCACGGACTGGGTGACGGCGCTCGCGAGCAGCAGCGCCATGAAGAGCGCGAGCGCCGCCGCGGGCGACCAGACCAGCGCGCCGAGCCCGAAACCGAACACGAGCAGCCGGCTGGTCGCGGCCCAGGCCACGGTGGCGCCGCGCCGCGAGCGGCGCCGCCGCGTGAGCAGGGAGCCCAGCGGCTGAAAGAGCAGCGAGAACTGCCCGATCGCCGCGAGGAGCCCGAGCTGCAGCGGCCCCGCGCCGAGCAGGAGCGCGAACTTCGTCGTGAAGACGCTGCCCGGCTGGGCGATGGTGAAGTGAATCTGGGCGAGGGCGCCCTCGACCGTGGAGATGCGCGTCGCGCGCTGGACGAGCGCGGCGTCCGCGGCGGCCGGCAACGGCTGCTCGTCGATCATGCGCACGCCCCTCCGCTGAAGCCGCGCGAGAAGACCCCGACGCGGGCTGCACTGTCAAGACGGCGCTGCAGGTCCGCTGCACCTTCCCCTCGCTCGCATACTAAGCTCGCTCGAGAAAGGTGCAGCGGGCCCGCGCCGCCCTGGCAGTGCCCCGTGGCTTGCGTAGGCCGCCGGTCGCGCCGCGGCAGAACCCCCGCGCCGGGCCCTGCCCACGCGGCTGCAGTTGTAGCGCGCGCCCACGATTGCCGGCCCGCCGCACCCCCGCCGCGGACGCGGCACCAGCGCGGGTCCGTGCAGACCTTGCTGCGGGGTGGACGGCGGCGGCCAGGGCCTTCTGCGAATGAGCTTAGTATGCGAATGAGCGGAAGGCCCTGGCCGCTGCTTTCCCGCTGGGCGGCAAGTTCTGCACGGCGCTTGCACAGGCTTCCCCGTCCGCGGCGGCGATGCGCGGGCCCGGCGCCGAAGGCAAGCAGTCACAAGCGCTTGCCGGGGGCGACCTCGGGGCCTGCCGCGCGGGCGGTATCCGGCGGCCAGTCTCGCGCCGCCGGCTGGACGAAAAGCGTCCGCCGCCCCGCCGTCCCAGCTCGGGGGTTCCCGGTGCCGGCTCGCCAGCCTTCGCTCCGCCGCCTGCTCGCCACCGCCGTCCTCCTCTCGCTCGTCGCTCCGGCGGCACGCGCTGCGGAGCTGCCGCCGGCCGACGCCGATGCCGAGCTGCTCGCGCAGCAGATCGAGGCCGAACTCACCCGCCTGCGCCAGTTCACGGCCGCCTTCGCGAGCGATCCTCTCTTTCGCCACCACGAGCACTGGTATCGTCCCTGGCAGGACAATGCGATCGTCCAGCTCATGGATCGCACGGTGGCCAGCCTCGACGGCCTGCTGCTCACCCAGCTCGTCGATCTCGACGGCCAGCTCGTCGCCGTCAACGCGCACGGCGCCGACAAGCTGCCAGTCGATTCGCAGACGCTCTACCTCGACGACTTCCGCCAGCGCCCTTGGTTCCTCGCCCTCGCGGCCGCCGGCGCCCAGGCGCGGTCGCGAATCGAGGGGCCGGTCGACGACCCGGACGTCGCCCGCGTCTTCGTCAAGGAAGATGAGGTCCTGCGCGTGACGGTGCCGGTCTTCGCGGGCCAGCGTCTCGTCGCCGTGCTCAGCCACTGCCTGCGTTTCGCGCCGCTCGCGGCGCGCGTCGCCGAGGCGGCCCGGGCGCCCGGCGCCGAGCCCGGCAGCGCGGTCGCGCTCTTCGATGGGGCGGGCGACCTGATCGCGGGCGACGAGCCCGCGCTCGGCAGTCTCGACTGCGACGTCATCGAGTACCCGATCACGGCAGGAGGCGAGCAGCGCTGGACTCTGCGCGCCTATCTGCCGCAGGCCGGCGCCTGGCAGCGGAGCTGGCGCGACCTGCGCGCGATCTTCCCCACGCGGGCCGAGCTGACCAGCTGGCCGGCGCGCGCCTTCGGGACCTCGGCGCTGGTCGTCCTCACGGTCCTGGCATTCGGGTTCCTTCGTCGCCGGCGGGGCGCGCTGCCCTCCCTGACACGCGTGCCCTTCCTGAAACGCCGGCGGCCCTTGCTTCGGCGGGCGCCGCGTCCGGCGGCCTACAAGCCGGCGCCGCTGCCCAAGCGGCCGCCGATGGCTGCGCCGCGCGCGCCGCTCACCCCGGCCGAGAAGGCCTACGAGCTCCTTGCGGCCATCCTCGGCAGCTTGCAGGGCACGCTTCACGCCTTGGCTGACGGCAGCGAGGCCATCGCCGAGCACCGCCGCGATCCGCTCGGCGGTCGCGGCCCCGGCTCCGCGCTGCAGGCGCTGCGGCGCGCCGCCGGCCTGAGCGAGCTGCTGCGCGGACTGGAGAACCACGCCCGCCACTGCCGCGAGGACGCCGCGCTCGCCCCCGAGCTCAAGCAGGTCGTCGATGTGTTTGCGCGCCTGGGCCGCGAGATCGAGGCCCTGATGGCGCCCCTCGGCGAGACGGAGGCGCGCCTCGCCCGCCTGCCGCGCAGCGGCCTGCGCGCGGGCGCCGACGCCCAGACCTACGCCGAGTTGACGGGCGCCCTGCATCGCACCGTGGGTGTGATGACGGCCCTGCAGAGCGGGCTCGGGCGGCTCTCGCCGCGCGGCCTGCGCGGGGAGTCGCTGCCCGGGGCGGCGCAGCAGGACTGGCAGGAAGCGGCCGCCGAGCTGCAGGACCTGCTGCTCACGCTGGCGCGCGAGCTGGGCGCTACCTGCAAGCTGCTCGAACTGCTGCCGACACCCGCGGTCAGTTCGGTGATCAGCGTGCGCGACGTGAGCGCAGCCTCCGGCCAACTCGCGCCGAGCGGCGCCGCGGCGAGCGCGATCGCGCCGCCGGCGCTCGCGCCCGCTGCGCCGCCGCCGGACTTTGCCGCCGGTGGCGCGCGGCCCATCGGCGACGAGCCGACGCCGCTGCCCGGTCGCCCCGCGGCCGCCGCACCCGCGCCGGCATTCGAGATGATCTCGCAGCGCCCGGCGCCCGCGCCCAGCGCGCCGCCGCGCTTCGAGATTCTCGGGGGGCGTCGCGCCTAGATGCTCATTTGAGCAGGAGCATCTTCCGCGTAAGGCGGCGGCCTTCGACCTCGAGCCGCAGGAAGTAGACGCCCGACGCGAGGGCGCGACCGGCGGCATCCTTCCCAAGCCACCGCGGCTCGTGGTAGCCAGCCGGCAGGCGTTCGCCGGCGATCAAGGTGGCGACCCGACGGCCGAGCGCATCGTGGACACAGAGATCGACCGTAGCCGGCCGTGGCAAGCCGAAGCGAATCGTCGTGCTCGGATTGAAGGGATTCGGGCTGTTCTGCGAGAGGCTCAGCGCCCGCGGCACATCCGCATCGGGCAGGGCCGTAGCTGCGCAGCCCTGCCCGAAGGGACCCATCTGTACTCCGCACGCGTTGTTCGCGGGGAGGCAGGGGGAGTTCGCGGCAAGCTGGAGGTCGCCCGCTTCGCGATCGCAGAAGTGAGGATCGAGGGAGATGTTACCCTGGCTGCCCGTCGGATCGGGCAGGCCGAGGAAGTCGCCGCCCTCGTTGCCGAAGACATCGCTACAGCTCATCGCCAGAGCCAGCGTGTCGTTCGGGCTGTAGAAGCCGCCGCCCCCGGTGCCGAAAGCGAGGATGCAATTCGCCAGCACGGGTGCGGCGCCGGCCTCGAGGTAGATGCCGCCGCCGAGGGCCGTGTGCCCCGCCGCGATGGCGCCGTTACCCGAGAAACTGCAGTTGAGGAAGCTCGGCGCTGCGCTGCCCGCCAGGTAAACGGCACCGCCGGAGACATCTCCCGGGTCGTCGAGCATGCAGGCCTCGTTGTCGACGAAACTGCAGTAGATGAAGCTCGGGGCACCACCCTCGCAATAGATGGCGCCGCCGTAGGCATCCCAGGTCCAGCGCTCGTTGTAAGTGTAGAGAGGGGCTGCCTGATTGCCGATGAACTGGCTGTTGATAAAGATCGGTGAAGCGTCCTGGAGGTAGATCGCACCGCCCATGACGCCGATGTTGTTCTCGAATCGGCAGCCGAAGAACTGCGGGGCAGCATTGCCGCTGCAGTACACAGCGCCGCCCTGCGTCAGCTCGCCCTCTTGTCGCCCATCGTTGTTCCGAAAAAGGACATTCACGAGCTGAGGGCTGGATCCCCAGCAAGAGAACGCTGCACTGTCCAGGGCGTACAGGGCGTCGGGCAGGGCGCCACTGTCTTCGATGATCACATCTTCGAAGCGTGGGGCCCCCAGGCCATAGCAGCTGACTGCTACGTCGCAGTCCGCGATCGTGAGACCTCGGATCGTGAGGTCGTCATTCGCCTGCATCAAGAGCCCGATCGAGCCATGTTGCAGGACAGTCACCTGGGGGCCGCTGAGCGATTGCATGCAGATCGCCTTGTTGCCAAGATCGAGTCCTGGGATTCCGTACTCGTCCGTTGGCAGGTTGTAGGTGCCGGGGAGCACTATGAGTGTGTCGCCGTCGTCGCAGAAGTCCACGGCCTCCTGCAGGTCGGCAAAGTCGGTGGGAAACTGGAAGCGTGTGGGGTTGCTGGCGAGGTAGTCCTCGGCCGTGTGATCACTGGCCAGCTCGTCGTAGCTCCGGGCGGCGGGTGTGAAGCGCAGGTGCGCCGCGCCCGGGGTCAGTGTCCCGCTCCAGCCTTCCGGGAGCCAGACGCCGTAGCTGCCGTCTGCCTGGGTCTCTACGAGGACGGCCAGTCCTTCAAGGAGTACGCCGGGCAGCCCCTGGCTGGCCGCGTCGCGCACCGTACCGGCGATGCGGTGCAGGACGCCGGTGCCGCCCTCGCCCAACGCACCGATGAGGACGCCGCAGGTGTTGCCGGTGGGCAGGCAGGGCGAGTCGGCGTGCAGATGCCAATCGCCTGCGCTGAGGTCGCTGAACAGGGGATCCGCGGCGAGGTTGCCGCCCTGCCCCGTGAGATCGCCGAACTCGCCCGTGTAGTTGCCACCCTGGTTCTGCCAGAGGTTGCTGCAGTTGATCGACAGCAGCGCGTCCTCGCTTCCCGAGATGCCGCCGTCCCCAGCGTTGAAGGCGACCAGGCAGCGACTGAGCGTGGCGCTGCCGCCGGCCAGCGCGATGACCGCACCCACGCCCGTGCAGGCATTATCGACGAAGGTGGCGTTCATGAGACTGAGCTGACTGTTCTGGGCGTCGAGACCGCAGGCGAGGACGGCGCTGCGGTTGCCGCCCACGAGCAATCCGTCGATTGCGACGCTGGACTGGCGCAAGGCGATCCCCGCGCCGCCGCCGTCGTAGGCATAGCCATCCACGATGACGATGTCCTCGAGCAGTGCCCCGGCTGCGCCCTGCATGTAGATCGCGCCGCCGGCGCCGCCGACACCGCCGGCGCGGCAGTGCACGAAGCGAAGATCGCGCAGGGTCGGCGAGGCACCCGCGCTGTAGATGCCCCCGCCACTGGCGCTGCTCGGCATGCCGTCGAGAATCGTGAAGCCCTGGATCAATGTGGCCGGTGTCTGGCCCTGATTCACGGTGAAAGCACGATAGTAGTTGCCGCAATCCAGGGTGGTCACTTCAGAGCCTCCCGAACCGAGCACCACCACGTCGAAGGGGGGCAGGAGCAGGTTGCGGTTCCCCGTTCCCGCGTAGGTGCCCGGAGCGACGAAGACCGTGTCGCCCGGGGCAGCCACCGCAAGGGCCGCTGCGATCGTAGGGTAATCAAGGGGCACTTCGAGACCGGTGTCGTGCGAAGCAACGAAATCCTGGTCGATCTGGTCGACGACAACGCCGGTGTAGACTCGACTCGAGGGAGTGAAGGCGTAGCCAAGGAGGCTTGGGACGAGGGTGCCGCTCCAGCCGTCCACCACATCGACGGCGTAGCTGCCGCTCGCGTCCGTGAGGACCGGCGGGCCGCCTGCTCCCGTGATCTCGACGCCGACGAGCGGCTGCCCATCGCCGTCGATCACGTGCCCGGCAATGACGATGCTTGGATAGGTGCACCCGACCGCGAAGCAGCCCATGAGAGAACCGCAATCGTTGTGCTCAGGCAGGCAGGGGGAGGCAATCTCGAGCGAGTAGTCACCTGCATCGAGGTCGCAGAAGCGTGGGTCTAGGCTGATGTTGCCGTCAACGCCGATCGGGTCTTCCGGGAAGTTGACGAAATCACCGCCGGGGTGGCCGTACAGGTCGCAGCAGTTCAGAGTTACCGTGGCGCTGTTCGTTCGCTGCAGACCGCTGCCGGCGTTGAAGGCAACGAGGCTCTCGCCGAGCATGCCGATTGCCTGATAGCCGAAATTGAGCGTGGCCAGGGGTGAAGTGTTGGCGACGATCGTGAGGCTCTGGAGATCGAGCGTCGAGTTCAGGGCTGAGAAGGCGCCGCCCGTATTGCCGGCCTGGTTTGCGGCTATCAGCGCCTCACTCAGGTGAATCACGGACTGCGTCGCGTAACAGGCGCCCCCGATGTCGTCGGCGGTGTTGCCTCGCAAAGTGGCTCCGGTGGCAGCGAGTTCCGACCCGCTGGCATAGATCGCCCCGCCATCATCGCCGGCGACATTGTCCGTGAGAAGGAACTCACCCGCGACGGTCACCTGCGCTTGGTCGAGGTGGATTGCCCCGCCGTCGCCCGTGCTCGTGCACCCGCTGATCCGGATGTCGAAGAGCTGGACGTCGGTGGCATGAAGAGCCAGTGCGCCGCCATTGCCGGCCCGGCAAGTGGAGAAGACGAGATCGCGCAGGGTCGCACGCGAACCGTCGAGGTAGATGCCGCCGCCACGGCCGACACCCGAGATCCTCCCTTGGTAGATCGTGAAGCCTCGGATCTCAGCGGCCGGGCTCTCTCCACCGGAAAGGTAAAAGGCGCGGTTGAGATTCTGGGGATCAATCGTGGTTCCGCCGGAGCCGGCAATGCTCATGACCAGGATGTCCAGCCCTCGCAGCCGGATGCCGCTGTTACCGATGCCCCGGTAGGTACCGGGTCCGCAAAGGACGGTATCACCACTGGCGGCATGATCAATCGCGGTCTGGATGTTGAGGAAGTTCCCGCTGCCGTCCGGGTTTACCCGAATGACAGTTCCGCCCGCCGGGCCAGCGATGATACTGAGGATGATCGCAAGGAACGCTGAGCGCATGGCCCCTCCCTTCCCGTGCGAATCAGATGATAGCACAGAAAGACGAGGCCGCGCAGCCGCGAAACTGAACAGCTAGAGCGTCTGGCAGCTACCGCGGGGGATCCAGCCTTCGAGCTGCTCGCCGAGACTGACGCGCAGCCAGTCACCGCGCTCCTCCTCGACGCGCAGCTCGGCGCCGGCGTGGATCTGGAACAGGGTCAAGAAGTCCGCGCCGGGCCCGCTGGTCACCCCGACCTGCGGCGCGAGCAGCACGGCCTCGCGGCCGTTCCAGTCCTGCCACTCGGCCGTCCAGGCGGCGATCGAGACCAGCGGCAGCAGCACGCCCAGCCCGACGAGCGGCCAGCGCAGGCGCCGCCAGGCCAGCACGCGCAGGAGGCCGAGCACCGCGAGTGCAGCCGTCAGCCAGAGCAGGACGAGCCCCGCCACCGCGAATTCGCCCGACGAGACGCGCGAACGCAGCCCGCGCCAAGCGCGCGGCGCCGCGGAGCCGCCCGCGGCGACCTGATCGCCGTCGGCGCGGCGCGCGCGTGCGAGAGCGAGGTTGTCCCGCAGCTGCGCGTCGCGCGGAGCCAGGCGCTCTGCACGCCGATAGCTGAGAATCGCCCGCCCGAGATCGCCCTGCTGGTAGTAGGCGTTGCCCAGGTTGTACCAGAGGTGACTGTCCTCGAGACCCTCGCGGGCGAGCGACTCCCAGATGCCGGTCGCGCCCGCGAAGTCGTCGGCCTCGTAGCGCGCCGCCGCGTCGGCCATGCGCTGCTCGAGGCTGTCCGCGGCCAGCGCCCGCGGCGCGAGGCCGGTGGCCGCCAGGAGCGCCGCGAGCGCGATGAGCCCAAGGCCGATGGGCAGGCGGCGGCCGCGGCGCGGCGCGCCCGTCTCGCCGTCGAGGCGCACGATGAGCGCGCGCGCCCGCTCGATGAGGGCGTCCATGCGCTCGCCCTGCTTCTCGGCGACGCCCGGCGCAAAGCGCGCGTAGTCGCAGTCCTCGAGCAGCCCTCGCGTGAGCGCGCAGGACTCCTCGGCGGCGCCGGCCGCGCGCAGGCCGCTCTCGGCCGCATCGCCGGTGAGGCCGGCCGCCGAGAGCTTCAGGCGATCGGCGAGATAGCCGCGCAGGCCGACGGCCAGCGCGGTGCAGAAGCCGTCGTAGTCGCCGGCCGCGCGCGCCTGCTGCGCCGCGCGCAGGCGGGTCGCGGCGACCTTCAGCGCCCCGCGCGCGCGGGTGCCCGCCGCATCGGCCAGCTCGGCCTCGCGACGGCGTCGCCAGACCCAGGTGCCGGCGACCAGCGGCCAGGGCAGCGCGAGGAAGATCCAGAAGGCCGGCGAGCGGGGGAAACGCTTGCCGTCCTCGGCGAGCAGCGGCTGCGTCTTGATGTGGTGGACGTCCTTGCCCAGCAGCTCCACGCGGTCCGGCCGCAGATCGCCGAAGACCACCGGCGCCGTCTCCTGGCCCGTGCCCGGCGCCACCTGCAGCGTGATCGGCTGGGTGGTCTCGGTGCGGTAGCGGCCCTGCGTGGGATCGAACCAGGCGTACTCGATCGCGGGCAGCGTGAAGCGTCCTTCCTCGCGCGGCACGATCACGCGCGTGAAGCGCTTGTCGACGCGGATGCGCTCGCCGTCCACCTTGGTCTTGCTGTCGAGCTCGGCGTCGTAGGCCTTGAAGGCGGGGCCGGGCTCGTAGCTCGGCTCGGCGAAGGCGCGCGGGTTGCCGAGGCCGCTGAGCGCGATCGTTACCGTGAGCGGCTGGCCGGCGGCGTAGGGCCCGGGATCGACGCGCAGGTCGAGGCTGAGCTGCTCGGCGACGGTGCCCTGGAAGTTCGCGGGCCGGCCGGCGCTGGGCAGGGGCAGCACCTCGACCGCAAGCTCGGGCGTGCGCAGGAGCTTCTCGGGGCCGGCGTCGAAGGCGAACAGATCCCAGCGGCTGCGGTCGCGCAGGCGCACCTGGACGCCGGCCGCGCCGACCTTGAGCGTCCCCGGCTCGCTGGGGAAGAGAGCCATGCGCAGCTCGGTGGCCGCGTAGTTGACGCCGTCTACCGAGCGGAAGCCGCTGATCTCGTCACCGAGGGGCTCGGTCCAGAAGCCGGTGAACTCGGGCGGCGCGTACTGCGGCGTGCCGAGGAAGCTCACGGTCGGCTTGCGAAAGAGCGCGAAGTGGTGCGTGAGTTGCTGGCCGACATAGACGCGCTCGCGGTCCAGCCAGGAGCGCACGAAGACGTCGCGGTTGCCGGCACCCGCATCCTCGCGCCCGCCGCGCCGCGCGGGCGGCGCGCTGGGCTGGCCCGCGGGCGGGGCGCCGGGTGCGGGGGCGCCGCTGCCGGCCGGAGCGACCTGCAGGTCGAGGCGCCGCGTCTGGTAGACCTTGCCCTTCACGCGCACGGGGATGGCCGGAATCTGCAGCTGTCCGCTCTTCAGCGGCACGAGCGTGTAGCGGTAGATCTTCGAGCTGCTCGTCTGTCCGTTCACGAAGGAGAAGCTGCTCGAGCTGGAGCTGCCGGCGAGGGCGAAGTCGGCCATCTCGGGCAGGAGCGGCGCTTCGCTGCCGCGCATCGGACCGGTGATGGTGATCGTCAAGTTGAAGGACTCGCCCTCGACGGGCGACTGCGTGTCCAGCGTGGCGTCGATCTGGACCTCGTCGTCGGCGCGTGGAGCGGGCGCGACCAGCGTCGCCAGGGCGAGCGCGAGCGAGAGCGCAAGCAGGGGGCGACGCATGGCTACCAGTCCTTGTCCACGCGGGGGTCACGCGGCTGGAGCTGCCGGTTGCGCTCGGCCTGCAGCTCCTTCTCCTCTTCGAGCATCGCGTCGAGCAGGCGCTGGGCGTCCTCGGGGTTCATCTGCTCCTCGTCCTGAGCTTGCTGGACCTGTTGCTCGCGCTGCTCCTGTTGCTGTTGCTGCTGTTCCTGCTGCTGCTGCTCCTGCTGTTGCTGTTCCTGCTGCTGCTGTTCCTGCTGCTGCTGTTGGTTCTGCTGCTGGTTCTGCTGATCTTCCTGATCCTGGTTCTGCTGCTGGTCCTGCTGCTGTTGCTGTTGCTGCTGCTGCAGCTCGCGCAGGACGCGCTCGTAGTTGTGCCGGGCGTCCATGTCGTCCGGGTCGAGGAGCATTGCGGCCATGTAGGTCTGCAGGGCGGGTTCGAGCTGCCCGCTGGTCGCCAGCGCGTTGCCGAGGTCGTAGAGCACGCCGGCCTTGGCCGCGGGGGTCGGCGCGAAGCGCAGGGCCTGCTGCGAGGCGGCCAGACCTTCCTCGAGCTGGCCCGAGCGGGCGAGCGCGCCGGCGAGGTTCTGCTGCAGGACGGCGTTCTCCGGCCGCTTGAGGGCCTGCTCGCGGTAGGCCTTCGCCGCCTCGTCGAACTTGCCGTCCGCGAGCAGGGCGTTGCCGCGCGCGTTGGCGCGCGCGACCGCGACGGGAACGCGCGGTGGCTTGCTCGGCGGCGCCGGGTCCTTGGCGAGCGCCCGTGCGGCGCCGAGCCCGGCGACGAGACACAGCGCGACTAGAAGCGGCCGGACCATGCCGTCTCCTCCTTGCGACCCTCGGCGAGGGCGAACTCGAGCGCCAGGAGCAGCAGGGCGAAGCCGACGAAGAGCGGGTAGCGCTCGATCGGCTTGCGCGCCTGGCGTCCGGTCATCTCGCGCGTCTCCATCTGGCTGATGGTCTGCTGCAGGTGGTCCAGCTCGAGGTTGCCGCCGCTGGACTCATAGTAGGCGCCACCGGTCGCGGCGGCCACCTTTTGCAGCGCATTGCGGTCGAGGCGGCTGAAGACGGGCCGGCCCTGCCGATCGCGCAGGTTCTCCTGGAGGGCGCCCGAGTCCGGATCGCGCAGCCCCACGGTCGAGCCCTCGGGGGTGCCGATGCCGATCGTGAAGATGACGACGCCCTCCTTGGCCGCCTCCTTGGCGGCGGCCAGGGCGTCGCCCTCGTGGCCTTCGCCGTCGGTGATCAAGACGAGCACCTTGAAGCGTCTTTCGCTGCTGCCGAAGGCCGCTGCGCCGCGGCGAATGGCCTTCTCCAGGTTCGTCCCCGGCACGGGCACGGCATTCACGCCCACGCCGTCGAGGAAGAGGGTTGCCGCCGAGGCATCGAGCGTGAGCGGACAGCTCGTGATGCTCTCGCCGGCGAAGGTGACCAGACCCAGTCGATTGCCCCGCAGCAGGCGGAAGAGGTCCTCGACCTCGCGCTTGGCCGCGCCGATGCGGTTGGGCCGCAGGTCCTCGGCGAGCATGCTCTTGCTCGTGTCGAGGGCGACGACCACGTCGAGGCCACGGCGCTTGACCTCCTGCAGGTTCGAGCCGATCTGCGGGCGCCCGATCGCGAAGAGCACGAATCCGAAGCCGGCGAGGAAGAGAAGGAGCTTCCAGCGCAGCCGGGCCGGGGCGAAGCCCGGCACGAGCCGGGCGAGCAGCGCGGCGTCGACCAGACGGCCGCGGGCGCGGGCGCGAGCCCGACCGCCGAAGAGAGCGACCAGCAAGGCCAGCGGCAGCAGCCAGAGGAGAAAGAGCAGGCGCGGTTCGCCGAAGCTCATGCTCATGGCGAAGAGAGCGCCCGCACCGGCCGTCATGGCGACCTCCGCAGCCAGAGCTGGGCGAGAAGGAACTCCAGCAGCAGCAGCGCCGCCGCCGGCAGCAGGAAGGGCAGACCGGCTTCGTGGTAGTCCACCCGTTCGATGCTCTGCACCTCGCTGCGCTCGAGCTTGTCGATCTCCGCGTAGATGCGCGCCAGCGCCTCGTTGCTGGTGGCACGGAAATAGCGGCCACCGGTCAGCTCGGCGATCTGGCGCAGGACCGTTTCGTCGAGGTTGGACATCACGTACTGGTAGCGCTTGCCGAAGAGCATATCGTCGACCGGATAGGGCACCTGGCCGTCCTTGCCCACGCCGATCGTGTAGACCTTGATGCTCATGGCCGCTGCCGCGCGCGCCGCGGTGAGCGGGTCGACGCTGCCGGCGTTGTTGTCGCCGTCGGTGAGCAGGACGATGACCTTGCTCTTCGCCTGCGACTCGCGCAGCCGGTTGGTCGCCGTCGCCAGCGCGGTGCCGATCGCCGTGCCGTCCACGACGACGCCCATCTTCACCTGGCCGAGGAACTGGGTGAGGAGGTCGTGGTCGAGCGTGAGCGGACAGGCCGTGTAGGCCTGTCCGGCGAAGGCGACGAGGCCGATGCGGTCGTTCTGGCGCCGGCTGACGAACTCGGCCGCCTGCGCCTTCGCCTCCTCGAGGCGGTTGCGCGGGCGGAAGTCCTCGCCCTTCATCGAGGTCGAGCTGTCGAGCGTGAGGATGATGTCGACGCCCTCGCTCGTCACTTCCCGCGTGCGCGTCCCGCCCTGCGGCCGGGCGAGCGCGATGGCCAGCAGCACGAGTGCGGCCAGGCGCAGCGCGGGCGGCAGGTAGCGCAGCGCGACGCGGCCGCGCCCGGCTTGCAGGCGGTGCAGCGCCGCGGCCGACACCGTGAAGACCAGCTCGTGGCGGTCGCGCCGCCACCAGCGCCAGGCGACGAGCAGCGCCGGGACGGCGAGCGCGGCCAGGGCGGCCGGGTAGACGAAGCGCTCGATCACAACACCGCCTCCGGCAAGCCTGCGGCGGCCACGCAGCCGAACTCGCGCGCCTTCATGCGGCGGCCTCCGCTTCGGCCTCGGGACTCGCGATCTCCGCAAGGGGGCGCGTCGCCTTGATCAGGCGCCGCGCGGCGGCCAGGGACTCCACGCACTCGGCGCGGCTGGGCTGGCGGTGGGCGAACTTGACGAGGTCACCGCGCGCGAGGTCTTCGAGCAGGGGCGCGCTGAGCTGGGGATCGAGAACGAGCTGGCGGTCGCCGTCGGGTCCGCCATGCAGCGCACTCTCGATTTCCTCGCGGGTCCAGTCGCTGAAGGGCAGGCCGAAGCGCCGCGTCAGGTAGCGGCGCAGGATGCGCGACAGCTCGAAGTAGTAGTCGACGAAGGCGCCGCGCGCGGGCAGGTCGGCCAGCGCGAGAGCTTCGAGGGCCGCGAGCGCTTCCTCGTCGGCGGGGACGGCTGGCGCCGCGGGCGCCAGCGCGCGGGCGCGCCGGCGTCGCCACCAGAGGAGCAACCAGAGCAGGGCCGCCAGCAGGAGCGCGATCGGCAAGCCCCAGCGCGCGGCCAGGCCGAGCCAGTCGCCGCGCAGCTCGCCCGGCGCCTTCCAGTCGCGCAGGGCGCTGCTGTCGGGCCCGCTGGCTAGGGTCGACCGGCAGGCGAGGGCGAGCGGCGCGGTGCTGAGACTGCGCGCCTCGCTCTCGCCGGCGAGCCGGTAGCGCAGGCGCTGGCCCGGGATGAGGAAGGTGTCCGGCACCGCGCAGGTGAAGGCGAGCCGGTACTCGAGCGTGTCGGCGCCGGCGCCGCGCAGGGTATCGGCGGCGATGAAGTCCGCGAGGCCGATCGGCTCGCCGCGCGCCCGGCGCGCGCTGAGCTCCTCGGCGAGCCGCGCGTCGAGGCGATCCGGCAAGGGGAGGAGCTGGTCGCCCTCGACCACGAGGCTGTCCAACCGCGCGCCGGGCGCAAGCAGGACGCGCCAGCGCAGCTCGTTCGGCTGGCCGACGGCCTGCAGGTCGCGCGCGAGGCGGGTCTCCACCGCGATGCCTTCTGCGCGCGTGCTGTCCAGGCGCGGGCGCGCCGCGCCGGTCAGCTCGTCGAGAGTCGGCAGATCGGCCTTCTCGAGCGCGTCCCGGGGCACGACCGGGAAGCTCGGTCCGGCAGGCGCCGCGCCGGGCCGGCCGGGCGCCGGCTGCGCGCCGGGCTGGCCGGGCGCCGGCGGCGCCTGGGGGATCGTCGGCCGCTGGGCGAGCGCGCCGGCGCCGCCGAGGGCCAGGGCTGCTGCGGCCAGGAGCGGCGACAGCCAGGCGCGGGCGCCGCCGCGCGCGCTGCGGCCGAAGCCCTTGGCCAGGCGCTTGGCGCGCCGGCGGAAGAACTGCACGAGCGGGCGCGTGTAGTCCTCGGTCGCGTCGAGGCGGATCTCGTCGACGCCGTGGCGCGCACAGAGCTGACTGAGCCGCGCCGCGCGCGCGGCCGCCTCCGCGCGGAAGTGGCGGCGCACTCCCGCGCTGCCGGTGTCCAGCCAGACGCGCTCGCCGGTCTCGGCGTCGCGCACCTGGAGCAGGCCGACGTCGGGCAGCGCCTCTTCGAGCGGATCGCGCACCTGCAGCGCGATGAGGTCGTGCCGGCGCGCGGCCAGGCGCAGGGGCGTCTCGAAGTCGGGGGCGATGAAGTCGCTGACGAGGAAGAGCACCGCTCGCCGCTTGAGCAGGCGGCCGAGGGTCTCCAGGGCCGTGGCGAGATCGGTGCCACTGCCCGCCGGCTTGAAGTAGAGCAGCTCGCGAATGATGCGCAGGACGTGGCGCTGGCCCTTGGCGGGCGGGATGAACATCTCGACGCGATCGGTGAAGAAGAGGCAGCCGACCTTGTCCTGGTTGCGGATGGCGCTGAAGGCGAGCACGCTCGCGACCTCGGCGATCACCTCGCTCTTGAGGCGGTTGCGGCTGCCGAAGAGGCCGCTGGCGCTGGCGTCGACGACGAGGATGACGGTCAGCTCGCGCTCCTCGCGGTAGCGCTTGATGAAGGGTCGGCCCATGCGCGCGGTGACGTTCCAGTCGATCGAGCGCACCTCGTCGCCGGGCGCATACTCGCGCACCTCGTCGAACTCCATGCCCATGCCCTTGAACACCGAGTGGTACTCGCCGCCGAAGAAGTCGTCGACCAGATGGCGCGTGGACAGCTCGATCGCGCGCACCTTGCGCAGGATCTCGGGCGGAATGCGTTCGGTCTCGGCCATCGCGGCTAGGGCACCTCGACGCTGTCGAAGAGGCGGCGGATGACGGCGTCGCTGTCCAGGTTCTCGGCCTCGGCCTCGTAGCTGACGATGACGCGGTGCCGCAGCACGTCCAGGCCCACCTTCTTGACGTCCTCGGGCGTGACGTAGCCGCGCCCGCGCAGGAAGGCGTGGGCGCGCGCCGCCCGGGCCAGGTAGAGCGTGGCGCGCGGGCTGGCGCCGTAGGCGATGAGGTCCTTGAGGCCGCGCTCGGGCTCGCGCGTCGCGAAGACGAGGGCAATGATGTAGTCCTTCACCTTCTCGTCCATGAAGATCTCGCTGACCAGCTTGCGCGCCGCGAAGATGCGCTCGAGCTCGATGACGGGCTTGACCGCCGGCGTCTCGAGGCCGCCCATGCGGGCGAGGATCTCCTTCTCCTCGCTGCGGCTGGGGTAGTCCACCTTGACCTTGAGCATGAAGCGGTCGACCTGGGCCTCGGGCAGCGGGTAAGTGCCCTCCTGCTCGATCGGGTTCTGCGTGGCGAGGACGAGGAAGGGCTCGGGCAGGGGGTGGCTCTCGGCGCCGAGCGTGACCTGGTGCTCCTGCATCGCCTCGAGCAGCGCGCTCTGCACCTTGGCGGGGGCGCGGTTGATCTCGTCGGCGAGGATGAGGTTCGCGAAGATCGGGCCCTTGCGCGTGGAGAAGCCGCCCGTCTTGGGGTCGAAGATCTGCGTGCCGAGCAGATCGGCGGGCAGCAGGTCCGGCGTGAACTGGATGCGCTTGAACTGGGCGCGGATGGTGCCGGCGAGGCTGCTGACCGCGAGCGTCTTCGCCAGGCCGGGCAGGCCCTCCAGGAGCACGTGGCCGCCGCAGAGCAGGCCGATGAGCAGACGGTCCACCAGGTAGTGCTGGCCGACGATCACCGTGCCCAGCTCCTCGCTGATCGCGCGGACGAAGCGGCTCTCGCGCTCCACCCGCTCGGTCAGCACCTCCACGTCGTAGTTCTTCTCCATGCGGACGCCTGCCCTTGCTTGCGGTTAACTGCCTGTCATTTCGTGGATTGGCGCGAAATCGGGAGCGAGGGCCCCTTACGCCAGCCCCTCGGCGAAGTTCCGGTAGATATATCACGGCGAATGCCTTCCGACAAGTCTCGGTCGGGCAAGGGATTGGGGGTCGCACCGGCGGGATTGAAGCGAGTATTAGAAGTATCGGAAACCCGACCCCTAAACCCGCACCAGGAAACCCAAATCACCGTTCGCTAAGCGCCCATTGGTCTTGCAGTTGTCCACGGTCATTGGTAATGAAGGTGGCGCGAAATTCTCTCAGAAAATCCCCTTGCCAGACGATGCCCCAGCATGGGTACTGTGCGCCCGTCATCGCCTTCCCCAGCGCAGCGAGGTCTCGTGCATGGCCGGCATCCAGGACGTCAGCAGCCAAGCCTTCGACGCCGTCATTCGCGATTCGCAAGTGCCTGTCCTGGTTGATTTTTGGGCCGATTGGTGCGCTCCCTGCAAGGCCATGGAGCCGATGCTCGAGGAGATGAACCAGCTCCTCGGCGGCCGCGTCCGCTTCGTCAAGGTGAACGTGGACGAGGCCAGGCAGATCGCCATTCGGTACCAAATCCAGAGCGTGCCGACGCTGCTGGTCTTCCAGGCCGGGCGGCCGGTGGACACCATCACCGGGGTGCCGCCGCGCTTCACCCTGCGGGATCGCATTGAAAAACATGTGTTGTAGGTGACGAACACAGCTAAGCCCTTGTGATAGTAATAGGAAAGCGGAAGGGACGGGCGGCCTCGCAAGGGGCCGCCCGCTCTCGTTGGCTTGCGCCCCCTCCGGCCCGGGTGCTAGCCTGCCCGCCAGTGGGCGCCGCGCCGCGCCCCGACCGGGAAAGGGCCATGATTCGCATCTACTTACGGCTCCTCGGCTACCTGCGGCCCTACTGGCGACGGGCCCTGCTGGCCTTCGCCGCCATCCTCTCCTACGCGGTCCTCAGTGGCGCTTCCCTGACCCTGCTGGTGCCCTTCCTGGACAACCTCTTCCAGGCGGGGCGGCCGGCCCCGGGGATCGAGCTGCCAGCGGCGCCGATCGGCGAGCCGCCGGGCATCGCCGAGGGGATGGGCGAGGCCCTCGCCCGCCAGCTCCCCGCCCTGGACGGCGCCCGGGGCTGGGTCGAGGAGCGCCTGGCGGCCGGCCGGGCCTGGCTGGACCGCGGGGATCCCTTCGCGCGGCTGCGCCGGGTGGTGGCGCTGATCGTCCTCGTCTTCCTGCTCAAGAACCTCTTCGGCTACCTGGATCCCTACCTGGTCAACTGGCTCGAGCAGCGCTGCCTCTTCGACCTGCGCCAGGACCTCTGCCGCGCGCTCCAGCAGCAACCCCTCGGCTGGCTCGGCCGCCAGAAGACCGGCGAGCTGATCAGCCGGGTGGTGAACGACGTCAACATGCTGCGCGGGGCGATCATCGGCGCGACCGCCACGCTCCTGCGCGAGGGCCTCCTGCTCGTCATCTTTCTCGGCTTCCTGCTCGGGCTCAACTGGCGGCTGGCCCTGGCGGCGCTACTGGTCGTGCCGCTCAACGCCTGGCTGATGCGCCGCCTCGGCAAGCTGCTCCAGCGCGACAGCACGCGCATCCAGGTGCGCATGGGCGACATGGCCGGCCACCTGCAGGAGACCCTGGCCGGCGCGCGCGTCGTCAAGGCCTTCGGGCGCGAGGAGGCGGAGATCGCGCGCTTCCGCCGCTTCAACTGGGACTACTTCCGCAGCTACGTGCGCCTGCGGGCGCTGGGCGCCCTCAACGCGCCGCTCAGCGAGATGCTCAGCACCCTTGCCGTGGTCTTCATCGTCGCCTACGGAGGCCACCACGTGCTGGCCGGCCGCATGGGCGCGAGCCAGCTCATCCTCTTCCTGGTGGCGGCGATCTCGCTCGTCGGCCCGCTGCGCAAGGTCTCCGAGCTGAACCAGATGCTCCAGGACGGCTACACCGCCGGTCGCCGCGTCTTCGGGCTCCTCGACGAGGAGGGCGAAACGGCACTGCTTGCGGGCGGCAGCGAGCCCGGCCCCCTGGGCGAGGCGATCCGCTTCGCGGGCGTGGGCTTCGCCTACGAGCCTGGCCGCCCGGTGCTGACGGGCATCGACCTCGAGCTGCGCCGGGGCGAGGTGGTGGCCCTGGTCGGTCCCAGCGGCAGCGGCAAGAGCACGCTGGCCGATCTGCTCGCCCGCTTCCGGGAGCCGAGCGAGGGCGCGATCACGATGGACGGCCGCGCGCTCAGCGACTTCAGCCTGCGCGCCTGGCGGGCCAAGCTCGGCATCGTCACGCAGGACGTGCTGCTGTTCAACGACAGCATCCGCGCCAACATCGCCTATGGGCGCCCGGAGGCGAGCCAGGTCGAGATCGAGGCCGCCGCGCGCGCCGCCCGCGCGCACGAGTTCATCCTGGCGACCGCGCGGGGCTACGACACGGCGATCGGCGAGCGGGGCCTCTCGCTCTCGGGCGGCGAGCGGCAGCGCCTGGCCATCGCGCGGGCCATCCTGCGCGACCCGGAGATCCTCATCTTCGACGAGGCGACGAGCGCGCTCGACAGCGAGAGCGAGCGCCTCGTGCAGGAGGCGATCGAGCGGCTGATGCGCGGGCGTACGACCCTGGTCATCGCCCATCGGCTCTCGACGGTGCAGGGGGCGCAGCGGATCGTCACCCTGGCCGAGGGGCGCATCGTCGAGCAGGGGCGACACGAGGAGCTGCTCGCGGCGGGGGGGCTGTACAAGCAGCTCTATGAGCTGCAGTTCGCCAGCGGCAGCTAGGCCGGGCGCCGCGCGGCGCCCGGTCGCGGGGGTGACAAGCGGGGTCGCCGGGACTATTTTGAAGGCGCGTTCCCAGGCAGCTCCCTGCGGGAGCGCAGCGAGGAGAGCCCGATGAGCAAGCGGCAGCACAAGCCCGACACCCTCTGCGTCCACGCGGGCGTCGGCCGCGATGCGCACGGCGCGATCGTGCCGCCGATCTACCAGACCTCGACCTTCCGTTTCGAGAGCGTCGAGCAGGGCGCCGCGCTCTTCGCCGGCGGCGCCGATCGCGGCGAGGGCTACATCTACACGCGGCTCGGCAACCCGACCGTGCGCGGACTCGAGCGCGCGCTCGCCGAACTCGAGGGCGGCCACGACGGCCTCGCCTGCGCGAGCGGCATGGCCGCCATCCACACGACCTTCGCGGCCTTCCTCAAGGCCGGCGATCACGTCGTCTGCAGCGAGTCGATCTACGGGCCGGTGACCAGCCTGCTCGGCGGGCTCTTTGCGCGCCTGGGCGTCGTGACCCAGTTCGTCGACAGCAGCGACCTGGCGGCGCTGAAGACCGCGATCCGGCCGGGGACGGCGATCGTGCACATCGAAACCCCGGCCAACCCGACGCTCTCGGTGACGGACATCGCCGCCGCCGCCGCGCTGGCCCATGCGGCGGGCGCGCGCCTGACCGTGGACAACACCTTCCTGACGCCGCTCCTGCAGCAGCCGCTCGCGCTCGGCGCGGACGTCGTCATGCACAGCCTGACGAAATTCCTCAACGGCCATGCGGACGTGGTGGGCGGCATCATCGTCCCCAAGACCGAGGCCGATTGGAAGCTGCTGCGGCAGACGCTCAACCTGGCCGGCGGTACGCTGCCGCCGCATGACGCCTTCCTCGTCCACCGCGGGCTCAAGACGCTCGCCCTGCGCATGGCTCGCCACTGCGAGAGCGCGCAGCGGATCGCCGAGTTCCTCGCCCGGCACCCGGCCGTGGACTGGGTGCGCTTCCCGGGGCTGCCGGCCGATCCGGGCTATGCGCTCAGCCGCCAGCAGGCCAGCGGGCCCGGCGGTATGATCAGTTTCGAACTGAAGGGCGGACTCGCGGCGGGCCGCGCGCTGATGGAGGGCGTCCAGCTCGCGGCGCTGGCCGTGAGCCTGGGCGGCGTCGAGACGCTCATCCAGCACCCGGCGAGCATGACCCACGCGAGCATGCGAGCCGAGCTGCGACGACAGGCCGGCATCACGGACGGTCTGGTCCGCCTGAGCGTGGGCATCGAAGACGCGAGCGAGATCCAGGCCGACCTGGAGCAGGCCCTGGCCAAACTGCCGATGGCGACGCGCGCGTAGCGCGACAGCAAACGGGCCGGTCCTTCCGGCCGAGAAACGAGGATGCGATGGCGGAAGCGACACTGAGCGAGCGCGTCGAAGCGGCCCTGGATCTGATCCGGCCGGCGCTGATCATGGATGGCGGCAACGTGGACCTCGTCGACGTCACCGAGGACGGCGTCGTGCTCGTCCGTCTCGTCGGCGCCTGCCACGGTTGCCCGGCCAGCACGATGACCCTGCGCGCCGGCATCGAGGCCACGCTCAAGCAGGAGATCCCCGAGGTCACCCGCGTCGAGAGCGTCTTCTAGCGCTCGTCTGCCTCCTACTTCATGAGCGCGACCTTCGTGCTGGCCGCCCGGCCCAGCGCCTCGATCCGGCACAGGTAGATGCCCGACGCCGTCTGCGCGCCGCGATCGTCCCTGCCGTCCCAGATCACCGAACCAGCCCCCGCATCGACGATCCTGTCGACGAGCGCCCGCACCCGCTCGCCGCGCAGGTTGTAGATGGCAATCGCGAGCGCGCCCGGCGCCGGCATCGCGTAGACGATCCGCGGGCCCGGATTGCTGGGATTCGGGTAGCAGCGCACCCAGAACTCGCCGTCCGCCGCGCTCGGCACGGCGGTCCCCGGCAGCCGCGCCGGGAAGACCGTGTGCCGCGCGGCGCCGCTGGCCTCATGGGCGTGCAGCCGGCGCAGCTGCTGTGAGAGGGGATCGCCAGGCATCACTTCCTCGACGCCCGGTACGAAGGACCCGTCCGAGAAAGCGAGGGCGCCCAGAGCCGGGTTCATCGCGTGGACCCAATGTCCATCGGGCGCGGTGAACAGCAGCGGCGGCAGGCCGGCCTCCAGCTCCACCTGGTGCTGGTCGCTCACGCGCGTGAAGACGAAGCGCGGCTGCACGAAGAAGGTCGAACTGAAGGTGCCTCCGTTCGGATGGGTCTTCGTCGCTCCGAGTGTGCCCGTCGAGGGGTGACTGACTGACAGGTCCACCTGCACGTTCCAGGACTCCGGCTGGGTACCGCCGTTGTAGGTCACGGTGATCGGCTCGCAGGAGACCAAGTTCAGCGCGAGGATCTCGATCGGGATCTCCACGTGCGACCCGGGTGGCGCCCAGGGATCCAGGAAGCCGCCGTGGCGCTGGACCACGGTGGAGGCGTCGCCCAGAACCGGGGGCGCGAGCGGCTCGCCGGCGAAGCACACGGTGCCGAAGAAGGGATCCGATCCGGGACCGAAGAAGCCCCCGGGCAGCGGTGGGATGCTGCCGGAGCCGAACGCCACGAAGGTGCCATCCGGCTCGGTGCCGGGAACCGTCGCGACGGGATCGGCCGCCGGCAGCACCGGCGAGGCGAGGCCCGCGAGGTCGACGGTGAGGCCGGTGTCGCTCAGCGACTGCGCGAGCCCCGCCGCGTCGAGCCCCTCGATGACGAGCGCCGTGCCGTCGTGGGGAACCGCGCCGAGCAGCGCCAGGTCCGCGGCGGTCGCAAAGCGCACCGTGGCACCCTGGGCCAGGAGCTGCATGAAGACCTGCTGCTCGACGACCTGGGCGGGCATGCCGGGGGCGGTGGGCACCATGACGGCATGACCGCCCGCGTTGAGCGCGAAGCGACCGGGTGCCCCGCTGGCGCTCAGGCCGCTGGCCATGCCGCTCAGGGAGCAGAAGCCCAGCTCGTCGGTGGGCGTCACGGCGGACAGCGTGGCGTCGGGCTCGTTGGTCTCGTCACCGAAGATGCTCATCGACGAGACGCGCCAGCCCTTCTTGCCGGTGGCCCAGACCTCTCGGCCTTCGCCGCTGAGTTCGATCTTGCCCTCGAACTCGGACGGCAGGCCGGTGCGGAAGAGCTCGGCCTTGAGTTCGGCGGTCCAGTCGGGCGGACCGGTGATCTGCAGCTCGATGATGGCGGTTTCGGTGACCTGGGTGCCATCGGGCAGGGTGGGCCGCGCGATCGTGATCGACAGCTTCACCCAGCCGCCCTTGGCCGGCGGCCCGCAACCGACGCCCATCTCGCCGTCGGCCCGGGCCGGCGAAGCGAAGGCCGCCCAGGCCAGCAGGAGGAACACGGAGGCAGTGAGCGATCGGAATCGTCGGGGGAGTTTCATTTGAGGACCTCCATCGTCGCTGGGGCCCGAGAGGGGCCGTGAATTGAGCGCCGCGAGTACTCGGAGATCTCACAATTCTACCATGCACCAAACGGGGCCCCCCTGGGAAATCTCCCATATTGTGCGGATTCCTACATTTCACAGGTGTGATTCGGCCGGCCTGAGAGCCGGCCCCGGCCGCGGTCCCGCGGGATCGACGCGCTCCGCCTCGCCCGGCGCCGCCAGTACACCTGTCGCCCCGGCTGGCGAAGCGCGGGGGCAGGAGGGCCGCCCCCGCGCGATCGGCGCTAGGTCTGTTCGCTCCCGATGAATCGGTAGACCTGAGCCCCGAGCAGCGCGCCGAGGATGGGCGCCACCCAGAACAGCCAGAGCTGGCCCAGGGCCCAGTCGCCCACGAACACGGCGACGCCCGTGCTGCGCGCGGGATTCACCGAGGTGTTCGTCACCGGGATGCTGATGAGGTGGATGAGCGTCAGGCAGAGGCCGATGGCGATGGGCGCCAGCCCCTGCGGCGCGCGCTTGTCGGTGGCGCCGAGGATGACGATGAGGAACATCATCGTCATCACGATCTCGCAGACGAGGGCCGCCAGCAGCGAGTAGCCGCCCGGGGAGTGGTCGCCGTAGCCGTTGCTCGCGAAGCCCGCGCCCACGTCGAAACCCGCCTTGCCGCTGGCGATGAGGTAGAGGATGCCGCCGGCCACGATGCCGCCCGCGACCTGGGCCACGATGTAGGCGATCAGCTTACC
>VGXI01000008.1 GCA_016873475.1 bacterium
TTTTGACGATTTGGGCCGGTACGCCGGCCGCCACGCTGCCGTCCGGCAGGTCGATGTTCACCACGGCGTTCGCGCCCACGGCCACGTCAGCGCCGATGCGGATCTTCCCGAACACCTTGGCGCCGGGCCCGAAGTAGACGCGATCGCCGACGCTGGGCACGCCGCGCCGTTCGCCCCGCCCACCGACGCCGATGGTCACCCCCTGGGAGAGATTGCAGTTCTCCCCGATCACGCAGCGGCTGCTGAGGACGATGCCCCCGTGGTGTCCGATGTAGAGCCCGGGACCGATGCGGGCGGCAGCGGGCAAGCGGATGCCGGTCAGCAGCTCCAGCCAGAGCTGCCAGGGCTGGCGCAGGAAGCTCAGGAGGCGCGGCCAGACCCAGTGGCGTCGCTCGGCCAGCCAGCGCGCGCAGCGATAGTCGATGATGGCCCAGATCGTCGGCGTGCCGAGGAGGGTCCGCAGGCGCCGCCAGGGGCCGGGCGTGCCCATGATGAAATAGTAGCGGTCGAGATCGCGCTTGAGATGGGACACGGGCACCTCGTGGGGAGCGAGTATAGGCGGGGCGGCCGCCGGCTGTCCACACGGGACGGCTTCAGGCTTGCCAAGACGGCAAGGGCGGCCGATACTCGCGACATGGAACTCCTCGCGCGGCTCGCGCGCGTTTGGCGCAATCAGCGCCTGCGCTGGCGGCAGGCCGGCCTCAACGAGTACACGAACACCCCCTTCTTCCGCGAGTGCGGCCTCGCGATCGGCGAAGGCTGCCGCATCTTCAGCAACAACCCGCACGAGACTTTCGGCTCCGAGCCCTACCTGATCCGCATCGGCAATCACGTGACGATCACCTCGGGGGTGAAGTTCATCACGCACGACGGCGGCACCTGGGTGTTCCGCCAGGAGGACCCGGCCTTCGACGTCTTCGGCCCCATCGAGGTGAAGGACAACGTCTTCATCGGCATCGGGACGATCCTCATGCCCGGCGTGACGATCGGCGAGAACTGCGTGATCGGCTCGCACAGCGTCGTCTCGCGCAGCATCCCCGCGAACTCGGTGGCGGCCGGTGTGCCGGCGCGAGTGATCATGGGCCTGGAGGAGTACCGCGCCAAGAAGCTCACGCAGCGCACCGTGGTGCGCGGCTTCTCGGCGGCGGAGCGGAAGGCCGTCCTCCTGCGCCTCTGGGAGAACCGGACCGAGGACTCCTGAGAAATCGCCATCGCTCCGACCTTGACGGCCGGCCCAGGCCTGAGTATCATGCCATGCGCATATGCGAATGTACTCATTTAGAGAGGGAGCAGGCATGGACTTCGAGCTGGCCAGCCTGAGGCTGAGGGCGATGGGACACCCCACCCGCCTGCGCATTCTCGAGTTGCTCGCCCACAGCGGCTGTTGCGTCGGCGAGATCGAGCGCCAACTCGACCTGCGCCAGTCCAACGTCAGCCAGCACCTGCGCGTGCTGCGCGACTGCGGACTGGTGACGGTGAGCCGGCAGGGCCAGACGCTCTGCTACTCGCTCAACCAGCCCCTGGTCAGCCCCCTCCTCGAGTCCCTGGAGTCCCTGGCCTGACCCCGAGCCCGGCAGGCGCCGCGGCGCCGCCGCTGGAGGCACGATGAACACCGCCCCGCTCATCGACGAGCAGACCGAACAGCACCTGCGCGACTTCTTCGGCCAGCGCCTGCAGCGGACCGTGGACGTCATGCTCTACAGCGGCCAGGAGAACGCCGAAGCCGTCGATTTCACGCGCCGCTTCCTGCGCGAGCTGGCCGCGCTCGCCGATCGCATCGCCCTCAGCGAGCGCCCCCTCGGCGACGCGGAGCGAGGCCGCGGCCTCGTCTCGCCGAGCCTCGTGCTCGGCGCCGATCTCGGCTACGCGATCGAGGTGCACGGCGCGCCGAGCGGCCACGAGGCGGGCGCGCTCGTCGAGACGCTCGGCCTCATCGGCGCGGGCGACTCGGAACTCAGCGCCGACAGCCGGGCGAAGCTGGCCGCGGTCGACAAGGCGGTCCTGCTCTACTCCTTCGTGACCCCGACCTGCCCTCACTGCCCGGGCTCGGTGCTCCAGAACCACAAGATCGCCATCGAGGCCAGGGGCAGGGTGCGTTCAGTGGCCGTCAGCGCGGCCGAGAACAGGGAACTCGCGCAGCGCTTCCGCGTGAGCAGCGTCCCCCAGCAGGTGATCAACGAGGATCCGGCCAGCAGCACGCTCGGCCGGCAGCCCGAGGGGAGCTTCGTCGACCAGGTGCTGCGCTACGGCGCCAGCGACGCCGAGACGGTGCTCGCCGCAACGGCGGCGCGCGCAGCCGAACGGACCCGGCTCGACGAGCGGCCGACGGCGCCCCTGGCGATCACGGACGAGAACTTCGCCGCCGCGGTGGCGAAGTACCCCTTCCTCGTCGTCGACTGCTGGGCCGAGTGGTGCGGGCCCTGCCGGATGGTCGGCCCCGTCGTCGAGGCCCTGGCCGCCGAGCAGGCGGGACGGATGGTCTTCGGCAAGCTCGACACGGAGGCGAACCGCGAAGTGCCGGCCACCTACGACATCCGCTCGATTCCGACCCTCCTCGTGTTCAGGGACGGCGAGCTCGTGGATCGCCTTGTCGGCGCCATGCCGGAGGCGGCCCTGCTGGCCAGGCTCGAGAGCCTGCTGTCGGCGGAGGCGTGATGGCGAACGACACGCTGAACGTGGAGCTCCTGCGCGTGGACGGCCTCAGCCTGGCCGCCCGCACGGGCAGCGGCCACTGGCTGAGCATGGATACCTCGTCGGCGGGCGGCGGCCACGGCGGCGCGGCGTCGCCCGTGGAGCTGGTCCTCGCCGCGCTCGCCGGCTGCATGGCGATGGACATCCTGAGCATGCTCGCAAAGATGCGGGCACGTATCGAGGATTTCCGGATCGAGGCGCGCGCCGAGCGCGCCCCCGAGCCGCCACGCGTTTTCACGAAGGTCGACCTGACGATCCGCGTGCGCGGCGACGTCAAGCCCCGCCAGATCGAGAAGGCGATCGCGCTCAGCCATGAGCGCTACTGCTCGGTGGGCGCGATGTTGAAACCGAGCGTGCCGATCGCCCATCATTACGTCCTGGAGCCGAGCACGGCCCTTGCAGACGCCGAGAGTCCCAACCCCCCAGAGGGCGCGAGCCGCAGCGATGCGTAGCGCCAGAGCCAACCACGACCCAAGGAGCCTCCACCCGATGATGAAGCGCATCCTCCTCAGCCTCGTCTCCGCCCTCCTCGCGCTCGGTGGCGCCCAGTCCGCCGGCGCCCTCACCGCCGTCGGCGAGGCGGCGCCGGACTTCACGTTGACCACCCTCGACGGCAAGGAGACCTACACCCTCTCCCAGCTGCGCGGGCAGGTCGTCTACCTGGACTTCTGGGCGAGCTGGTGCGGGCCTTGCCGCGCGTCCTTCCCCGAGGTGAAGGCCCTGCACGAGACCTACAAGGGCCGCCCCTTCCGCGTGCTCGCCGTGAGCCTCGACCGCAAGGCCGCCGACGGCGTCAAGTTCCTCGAGGCGCAGAAGGCGCCCTTCGTCAGCGTCTTCGACGAGGGCGGCAAGGTGGCCACGCGCTTCGGCGTGCAGGGCATCCCCACGGCCTTCCTGATCGATGCCGAGGGCAAGGTGGCGCACAGCGCGGTCGGCTTCGATCCGCAGAAGGTGTCGCAGCTGAAGGCGAAGATCGAAGACCTGCTCGGCAAGGTCGACGCCAAGGCCCAGGCGAAGCCGGCCGTCTCCAGCGCCGGCAGCGGCCGCTAGTTGTCGAGGGCGCCCTCGGCGATCCAGCGCCCGATGCGGGCGATCGCCGAGGGCGCCAGCACGGCGCCCGGCGGCATCTGCGCACCGAAGAGCGGGTTTCCGCGGATCTTCTGGTAGAGGACGGAGGCTGTCGTGTCGCCGGCGGCCACGCGCAGCGCCCCGCCGTAGCCTCCGGCCGGCACCCCCACCAGGTTCGCGTACTCGGCCATCTCCGGCGCATGGCAGAAGCGGCAGTTGGCCTCGAGAAGAGGCAGCACCTCGGCGGCGAAGGCAACGGGCACCGGCGGCTCCTCGTCGTCGGGCGCAGGCGGAGGCGCCAGCGGTTCCCCGAGGTCCGAACAGCCGGCCGCGAGGCCGAGCACCAAGAAGAGCAGCAGGGCGCGCTGGCGTCGCATCTCAGCCCCCCGCGCCCGCGCGCTGTGCGCTGAGCCGCACCGTGATGCGCTGCAGCTCGTCCAGCTTCATCACCAGGAACTTGGGCCGCGGGATCGCGAAGTCCGCGAGCTTGACGGTGAACTCCGCGCGCACCGCGAGCGCCGCGCCGTCCGCGCTCAGCGTGACGCTGACCGGCGTCAGGAGCGGCTGCGTCACGCCGTGCAGGCTGAGCTCGCCGGCCAGCGTGAGGACGGCCGTTTCGCCGGGCGCCAGGCGTCCCGGCGCCGCAATCAGCGAGTCGGCGCGAAAGCTGGCCACGGGAAAGCGCTCGGTCTCGAGGTGGTTCTCGCGCATGTGCTGGTTGCGCAAGCCGATGCCGGTGTTTTAACTCGCCAGGTCGACGCGCACCTCGACGCGGCAGCCCGCCGCGAGATCCGCCGGATCGACGGTCACCTCCCCCGAGACCTGCCGCGTCTTCCCCTCGACGGTCTCCAAGGGCGCCTTGGAGACGAAGCTGACGAGGTTGCTCTCCGCGCCGGGCAGGATGCGGTAGAGGGCCGGCGCGGCGTCCGCCGCCCGGGCGGCAGCCAACAGCAGGCTGAGAGCGAGCAGGCGGCGCATGGTGGGACCTCCGCGCGATCAGTAGAGGAGGTGCAGGATCAGACTGAAGGCCTCGTAGTCAGTGGCGCCGACGGCGGGGCCGGGCTGCGCGTCCCACCAACTCATCAGGGTCGAGACGCCGACGAAGGGCGTCGCGAGCAGCTCGGCGCCGATGGCGAAGCGCCGTTCGCTGCCACTCTGCGCGCTCGCGTCCGGATCGTGGAAGTCGAAGAGAGCGCGCAGGGCGCAGCCCCGGCGCAGCGTCCAGCAGAGCTCCTGACTGGCGAGAAGCGCCGTCTGCGGCCCGCCCTCCGCGCGTTCGCGGCGCTCCCAGTCGCATTCGCCCAGCCAGGTGAGCGGGCCGAGCGCAACACAGGCGAAAGGCCCCCCGAGACGGCGCTCGCGGCCGGCCGCGGCCTCCTCTTCCCGATAGAGGGAGGCGCCGAGGCCGAGCTTGAGCGCCGCCAGTTCGCGGCGCCACTCGCCGCGCAGGGCGAGGGCCGGCCGGTTGTCGCTGTCGCGAAGCTGCCCACCGGCACCGTTGAAGATGCCGAGGCTGAGCCCGGCGCCGCTTGGCAGAAGGCCGACCTCGACGCCGACGTCCAGATCGGCGGGTGGCGCGAAGCCGGCCCGCTCGCGCACGACCTGCGTGTGATCGGCGAAGCGCCAGCCAAAGGCCGGTGCGAAACGGCCCGCCTTGAGGTAGCCGCCGGCGGGCAGCAGGAAGGCGAGTCCGTAGACCTCGCCGGCGCCGCTCAGGCTCTGCTCCAGGTGCAGCGAAACGCGCGCGTCCACCTGCAGCTGCACGTAGAGGTCGCCCTGCATCTGGAACAGGTTGTCGGCGCTCTTGCGCGCGGCGTCGGGATGGTAGCGGTAGAGCGTGCGCAGATCGACGCCGATGGCGATGCGCTCGTTGAGTTGCGGGTCGATCGCGGCCGCATCGGCCGGCGTCCGCAACGCCAGTTCGCTGGGCACGAGGTACTGGCTCGCGTAGGCGCTGCGCCTGCCGCCGCCGCTCGGGTCGTCATGGCAGAGCAGGCACTTCTGGCCGTAATGGGCGGCGTAGCGCGGCAGCGCCGCGGCACTCTGGGCGAGGAGCAGTGGCGCCAGGGAGAGCAACAGGCGTCGGCGCCAGCGCAACAGGAAGAGCATGGGGCCTCCCGCGGCTGCAGGCTCGAGCGATGCCGGCGGCCTCGGCGACATCGCCAGCGATGTGGGCGCGCGCGGGGAGGATCCGCCCGCCGGCCCGCCGCGTCAGCCCAGGAGGGCCTTGACGCGCGGGTGCACCACCGCCCCGCCCTCGGTGACCAGGGTCTCCGCGATGATCTCGTCCGCGCGGTCGACGCTCAGGGCGCCGTCCTTGACCATGTTCAGCAGGAAGTTGGCGATGTTCTTGGCGAACATCTGGCTGGCGTGGAAGGGCACCTCGCTCGGCAGGTTGGCCGGGCCGAGGATGCTCACGCCCTGCTCGACCACGCAGCCGCCCGGCTGCGTGAGCTCGCAGTTGCCGCCGCGCTCGGCGGCGAGGTCGACGATCACCGAGCCGGGCGCCATGCCGCGCACCATCGCGGCCGTCACGAGGACGGGCGCCCGCTTGCCGGGCACCGCGGCCGTCGTGATGACGACGTCGCTGTCCGCGATCACCTTTGCCAGCAGCTCGCGCTGGCGCGCGAGGAATTCCGCGCTCTGCTCGCGGGCGTAGCCGCCCGCGTCCTCGGCGCCGGCCGTGTCGAGCGACACCTCGACGAAACGCGCGCCCAGGCTCTGCACCTGCTCCTTCACCGCGGGCCGCACGTCGTAGGCCTGCACGACGGCGCCCAGCTTGCGGGCGCTGGCAATCGCCTGCAGGCCGGCGACGCCGGCGCCCATCACGAAGACATGGGCCGGCGACAGCGTGCCGGCGGCCGTCATCATCATCGGGAACATGCGCGGCAGGCGCTCGGCGGCCAGGATCACCGCGCGGTAGCCGGCGACGGTGGCCATCGAGGAGAGCACGTCCATCGCCTGGCCGCGCGTGATGCGGGGGATCAGCTCGAGGCTGAAGTGGGTGACGCCGGTCGCGGCGAGCGTCTGCGCGGCGCGCGGACTGCCGAGGGGATCGGACAGGCCGATCAGGAACTGGCCTGTGCGCAGGCGCGGCAGGTCGGCCGGCCCGGCTTCGGGGTTGGCGCCCAGGCTGCGCACCTGGACCACGATGTCCGCCTGCGCGAAGAGCTCCGCGCGGGTCGCCAGCGTCGCGCCCTTCTCGGCGAAGGCGGCGTCGGGGATCCCGGCCGCCTCGCCCGCGCCCCGCTCGACGCAGATGCCGAGACCGGCCCGCAGCAGCGGACCCATGTTCGCGGGGACCATCGCCACCCGGCGTTCGCCGGGAAAGCTCTCCTTGGGGATGCCGACGATCATGACGGGCAGGACCTCGTGGGGAGCGGACGCGCGGGAGAGCAGTGCCGCTCCGCCCCTGCGAAGTCCCGGCACTGCGGCGCGGCCGCGAATGCGGGGAGTCTAGGCGGCGCCCCCGGCCCTCGCAAGGGATTTCCCGCCGGGCGGGCGCGGTCGCGCGCGTCACCCGCTGCCGGTCGCGCACGGCTCGCGCGCGGCCCGGACGCCGCGGAGGTTCGACTCCGAAATGCCCGGAATCCGCGGCGCTTCCGGTCCGCGGCGCGATCTGCAGCCTTGCGCCGGCGACGATCGGCTCCTAAGCTCGGCGCTCCACTCCCTCCCTTCCCTCACCCTACTCCGGGAGCGATCCATGTCCGTGCCGCCGATCGCGATCAGGGCCGTCCACCACGTGGAGATCTGGGCGGGCAACGCCAAGCAGGCTGCCTACTACTACCGCAAGGGCTTCGGCTTCAGCCAAATCGCCTACGCCGGCCTCGAGACCGGCCTCCAGGATCGCACCTCCTACTGCCTCGCCGAGGGCAAGGTCAGACTCGTGCTCAGTTCGCCCCTAGCGCCCGACGGCGTGATGGGCCAGTTCCTCGACCGCCACGGCGACGGCGTGCGCGACATCGCCTTCCTCGTCGACGACGCCGACGCCGCCTTCGCGCTCGCCGTCGCGCGCGGCGCGGAGCCCCTGCAGGCGCCCATCGACCGCAGCGACGAGCACGGCAGCGTTCGCCACGCCGCCATCCACACCTACGGCGACGTCGTGCACAGCTTCATCTCCTTGAAGGACTACCAGGGCTGCTTCCTGCCGGGCTATCGCGAGCAGCGCCTCGAGGAGGCGGGCTTCGGTTTCAAGCTGATCGACCACATCGTGGGCAATGTCGAAGAAGGCAAGATGGACTACTGGCGCGAGTGGTACGAGCGCGTGCTCGGCTGGACGCAGTTCCTCTCCTTCGACGACAAGGACATCTCCACCGAGTTCACGGCGCTGCGCTCGAGGGTGATGGCGAGCCCGACGGCCAACATTCGCTTTCCGATCAACGAGCCGGCCAAGGGCCTCAAGAAGAGCCAGATCGACGAGTACCTCGAGTTCAACGGTGGGGCGGGCTCACAGCACATCGCGCTGCTCACGGGCGACATCATCGCGACGGTGAGCAAGCTGAAGGCGGCCGGCATCGACTTCTTGACGGTGCCGGGGAGCTACTACGACGCCCTGCCGCAGCGGATCGGAGCGATCGACGAGGAGCTCAGCGTGCTCGCCAAGCTGGGCGTTCTCGTCGATCGCGATGACAAGGGCTACCTGCTGCAGCTCTTCACGAAGCCGGTCGAAGACCGGCCGACGCTCTTCATCGAGATCATCCAGCGCAAGGGCAGCAACAGCTTCGGCAAGGGCAACTTCCGGGCGCTCTTCGAGTCGATCGAGCGCGAGCAGGCCAAGCGCGGCACGCTCTAGCGGGCCCCGCGCGGGGGGCGACGAGGCAGGGAGGGCAGCCGATGCGGCTCTTCAACTACGAGCGGAGCGGCGAAGCGCGCAGCGGCCTCTGGCTGAACGGGCGCGGCTACGATCTCGAGGCGCTGCTGGGCGAGGACTGCGGTGGCCCGCTCGGCCCGCGCAATCTCGGCAGCTTGCCGGCCTGGCAAGCCCGGCTGGCCGAGCGCGCGCCGACGGTCCCGCCCCTGCCCACGACGGGCTGGCGCTGGCTACCGCCGCTTCTGCCCGCGGCGAGCTTTCGCGACTTCTACGCCTTCGAGACGCACGTCCGGCAGGCCCGCGCGCGGCGCGGCCTCGAGGTGCCGGCGGCCTGGTACCGCTTCCCGGTCTTCTACTTCTCGAATCCGCACGCGCTCTTCGGCCACGAGGCGGAGATCCCCCTGCCGCCGGACGCCGCCGAGGAATGGCTGGACTTCGAGCTCGAGATCGGCGCCGTGCTCGGCGCCGGCGGGCGCGACCTGACGCCGGCCGCCGCCGAGGCGCTGATCGCCGGCTACTGCGTGCTCAACGACTGGAGCGCGCGACGCGTGCAGCGCGACGAAATGAGCGTCGGCCTCGGTCCGGCCAAGGGCAAGGACTTCGCGACCTCGCTCGGGCCCTTCCTCGTCACGCCGGACGAGCTGGCCGACCGCCGGCAAGGCAAGGGCTATGCGCTCACGATGGTCGCGCGCCGTGGCGGCCGCGAGCTGTGCCGCGCCAGCTGGGACAGCATCCACTACTCCTTCGGCGAGATGATCAGCCGCGCCTCGCAGGGCGTCGATCTGCTGCCGGGCGAGCTCTTCGGCAGCGGCACCGTCGGCGGGGGCTGCATCCTCGAGCTTGGCGAGGAAGCGGCCGGCGGCTGGCTGGCGCCCGGCGATCGCGTGGAGCTGGAGATCGAGCGCCTGGGCACCCTCACAGGGACGATCGCCGCGTCCTGAACCGCCGCCGGTTTACAAGCCGGGTCGATTCGGGCACACTCTCCCCACTGCCCCCCTCTCAACCACGGAGATCGCCATGCCCTTCTACCACCGACTGGGGACGATCCCCCGCAAGCGCCACGTCGTCTTCAAGGGCGAGGGCGGCGCCTTCCACTACGAGCACCTGATGGGCAACAAGGGCTTCACGGGCCCCGCCTCGCTGATGTACCACCTGCGCCGGCCGACCTGCCTGCGCGAGGTGCGCCTGCGCGGGCCGCTCGTCTGGGAAGCCGATCCGGATCTGCGCCTGCGGCCGCGCCACCTGCGCCTGCACCGGCTGCCCGCAGGCGGCAGCCCGACGCTCGATCGCCGGCCCATCCTCTTCAATCGCGAGGTCGCCGTCTCCTTCGCGCAGCCGGATCGCCCCGACGAGCACTTCTATCGCAACGCCCAGGGCGACGAGCTGATCTTCATCGCCGAGGGCGGCGGCCGCCTCGAGTCGACGCTCGGCTCGCTGGCCCTGCGCGCGGGCGACTACGTGGTAATCCCGCGCGGCATCATCCACCGCTTCGCGCTCGAGGGCCCGGCGCGCCTTTTGATCATCGAGTCGGCGGGGGCGGTGGAGACACCCCACCGCTATCGCAACGAGTTTGGCCAGCTCCTCGAGCACAGCCCCTTCTGCGAGCGCGACGTTCGCGGTCCGGAGCGGCTGGACACGGTGGACGAGCCGGGCGAGTTCGTCGTCCTCACCAAGCAGTACAACGCGCTGCACGAGGTGGTGATGGCGCACCACCCCTTCGACGTCGTCGGCTGGGACGGCTACTACTTCCCCTGGGCTTTCAACATCGGCGACTTCGAGCCGATCGTCGGCAGCCTGCACCAGCCGCCGCCGGTGCACCAGACCTTCCAGGGCGATGGCTTCGTGATCTGCTCCTTCGTGTCGCGGCTCTACGACTTCCACCCCGCGGCCATTCCGGCGCCCTACAACCACAGCAACGCGATGTCCGACGAGGTGCTCTACTACGCGAAGTCCGAGTTCATGAGCCGCAAGGGCATCGAGTACGGCTCGCTGACCCTGCATCCCGATGGCATACCGCACGGCCCGCATCCCGGCACGATGGAGAAGTCGATCGGCGCCCAGCGCACGAAGGAGCTGGCCGTGATGCTGGACACCTTCCGTCCCCTGCGCGTCGCCAAGCCGGCGCTCGCCGTGGAGGATGCAGACTACCTCACGAGCTGGCTGGAGTAAGCGCCATGGTGGGTTTCGATCTGGGTGAGATGGACCGTCGCGACAGCTATCAGCTCCTCACGCGCATCGTCGGTCCGCGGCCCATCGCCTTCGTGAGCTGCCTCGACCCCGCCGGGCGCGGCAACCTGGCGCCCTTCTCCTACTTCAATCTGGGCGGCCTCAACCCGCCCAGCCTCGTCTTCTGCGCGACGAACACGCGCGACGGCCGCGTCAAAGACACCGTGCGCAACGTCGAGACCACGGGCGAGTTCGTGGTCAACATGGTGACGCGCGCGATGGCCGATCGCATGAACCAGGCCTCCTGGAGCTATCCGCCCGATGTGGACGAGTTCGACGCCGCCGGCTTCGCGCGCGCCGCCGCGCTGCGCGTGAAGCCGCCGCGCGTGGCCGAGAGCCCCGTGGCGATCGAGTGCCGCCTGCACCGCATCGTGCGCCATGGCGAGGGGCCGCTGGCGAGCAACTACGTCATCGGGGAGGCGCTCTACGTGCACATCGCCGAGAGCGTGCTGGGGCCCGTGGGGCCGGATGCGCGCAAGCTCGATCTGATCGGGCGTCTGGGCGATGACTGGTACGTGCACGTCGCGGGCGAGGCGCTCTTCGAGCTACCCCGCCCCACAGGCGGCTAGCGCCCGCACGCGGCTGCTAGAACAGGCTGCCCCAGAGCGAAACGAAGTAGTCCCGCATGAAGATGACCCGCTGGACGAGCAGGGCGACGCGACCCATCACGGTCAGGCCGAAGCCCGCGCCGAAGCCGATCATCAGCGTGTAGATGCCCGTGCGCGACATCACGCCCAGCACGCCGGTGTGCGGCCGCGAGAAGAAGAAGTAGGCGAGCGCGCAAACCACCCCGATCAGCGCCAGGGTGAAGTTCACGGCGGGCCAGAAGCCCGCCACCGGGCGGATCGTCCCCTCCACCTGCAGGAAGATCGCCGTCTTGAAGGCGAGCGGGATGAAGATGCCCGTCGAGATGCCCACGTAGAAGCCGAGCGCGTAGCGGCTCACCCAGCCCAGGCGGGGCGACAGGCGGAACCACATGAGGAGTCCCAGCAGCACCGGCACGAGGTAGTACCACTTCTGCTCGTAGACGATGGGGACGATCACCTTGTCGCGGAAACCCTGGTGATAGAGGAGCATCGTCCAGTAGCCGGTGGTCACGCCCACCCAGAGCCGCTCGGCAAACTTATAGAAGGGATTGTCCGCATAGAGGAAGGAGAACACGGCCAGCGTTAGGAAGACGGCCCCGCCTTGCCAGAGCAGCGTGCCCCAGTTCGCTTCCACGGCTACCGCCCTCCCGCGTGCGCGCGTCGCTGGGCGATGTAGCCCACGTTGGCGACGATCATGGCGATGATGATGAGCAGGTGGCTCGTCACCTGGTAGGGCATGCCGCGCGAGGCTTGGCCCGGCCGCTCGCGGAGGCTCTCGTACTCGGCGGCGCCCTTGACTCCCGGCAGCAGTCCGAAGATCTGTCCCGACTGGAGATAGGGGTAGTAATCGGAGGCCATCACGCCGGTGACGCCCAAGGCCACCGGCACGCCGTACTTGGCATTGCCGTACTGGATCCACATGTCGGCCACGTTGCCGCCCGCCAGCGAGACGACGCAGGCGACGTCGCTGAAGTTGTGGATGTCCTGCATCATCGGGATCGCGTCGACCGCGGTGCCATAGTAGTCCGTCGGGAAGGGCACGCGGTAGTCGCTCCCCATGGCGAGAATCGTGATCGCCGGGTAGGGCTTGTAGCCGAGGAAGGCGTAGTGGACGTCGCGCTGCTTGCCGTGCTCCGTGGCGACACGCGTGACCAGCTCATCGACCATCGCCGGCCCGAACTGCGAGAGCGCCGTGATCACGAGGCGCAGGTCCTTGTCGAAGCACTGGTGGAGGATGGCTTCGGCCATGGGCTGAAGCTCGGCGAGCGTACTCGGATCGTAGTCGATGGCGAGATGGATGACCCCGCCCGCCGGCTGGGCTTCGATGGCCTCGTGCACGGCCCGCACCTCACCCGAGATGCCCACCGGCACCGTGAAGGGGCGCACCGCCGGCACGATGACCACCAGGGCCATCAGGACGTAGATCCAGCGCCGATCGATATTGAGCAGCCGGTCGTACCAGGCCATGCCGTCTCTCATGCGCACACGCTCCTCGTCGCCGCAGGCCTCACTTGTCGCCTCCCATGTAGCCCCGCTCGATGCCGAGGATGATCTTCATGCTGTAGGAGATGGCGCCGAGGCCGACGCCGATGATGATCGCCCGCTTGGAGGCCATGTTCGGCACGGCCAGGATCCACTGCACGAGGCTGCTGTTCCAGCTCGAGAACGGCTCGGGCAAGGGCACGATGCGCAGCATCACGATGAAGGCCGTCACCAGGAGCACCGTGGCCAGCCAGGTGCGCACGCGGAAGGCGCGATAGGCGGCGCTGGCGATGTAGAAGGCCAGCATCGAGAAGATCGTCGCCTGGCAGGGGATCATCACGTAGCTGAACAGGTTCTGGGCGAGGCTGTCCGGGCCGCTGTCGCGCCTGAAGTTGGCGATGGCCATCACCAGGAAGCCGACAATCGTGACGATCGCATAGAAGCGCTCCCGCGGGTCCTTGCGCGCCTTGATCACCGTGCCCCGCATCAGCGAGAAGATGCCGAGCGGCAGCGCCAGGATGCCGATCACGATCACGAAGTCATTGGCGTAGGTGAAGAGGAACTCCGAGGCCGCATGGGGCACGAAGAACTGCAGCACCATGATGAGGCCCGTCACGAACACGATCAGGATGGGTATCTGCTTCTTCATGGCGCCTCAGACGGGTGTGCGCACGAGACGGAGGATGCCGTCCCAGTGCGCCAGGGTCAGGGCGAGAATTCCCGCAATGATGATCAGGATGATGGCGAGCTTGGCGTAGTCCTGCGCCTTGAGCGGACCGAGCTGGGCCGGCGCCCGCGAGAGATAGGCGCTGGCCGCGTAGAGCTCCTCCCCGATCAGGGTGTAGTCCGTGGCGGCGACGAAGAAGGGAATCTGCGAAACCTGATCGGTGCCGGAGATCTGGATCGCGCCCGTGCCGCTGCCCGTCTCGGCGAGGAGCAGGCTCTCGGCGTGGAAGATGCCCATGTAGAAGCAGGTCGCCGGTTTCTCGCGCCGCATGATGCCGTTGACCGCGGCGACGTAGGGGAACTGCATCGCGGACACGTAGCTGATGTTGTCGGCGCGATACACTTCCGGGCGCCCGGCCTGCGTGTAGGCTTCCTTGACCACCTCCTGGCCCATGGCCAGCATGACGGGGTCGTTGACGGGCACCAGGATCGGCGTCTGGTACTCCGCCGTGCGCCGGGCCACGCGCGACAGGATCGTGTACCCGGCAATGGTGGCCACGTCGCCGGCGGTGCCCGTGCCGAGCACGTAGAGGATCGGCGTGCCCATCTCGGTGGCGCGGCCGATCGCCTCGTCCACGGCGCCGAGGCCGGGGATCGGGCGGATGTAGAGCTCCTTGCCGCGCCGCGCCGAATTGATGAACCAGGCGACCGCGCCGCCGAAGAGCAATACGGCGACGAGGATGTTCGTCTTGCCGCGGTGGAACCAGTTGCCCTTGCCGACGCCGGTGGCCGCTCCACTCCAGGCGGTCAGGCGACCGTCGCCGCTGCGGCCGCGCACGCGCAGATGGATCGGCTCGCCGCTGGCCACGAAGGCGGGATTCGGCTGCCCTTGGGCGCTGGCGTCCTCGTCGAAGTAGACGAAGTGCTCGCTGCCGCGCGGGGCGCTGCCGACCTGGAACCAGACCGAGTCCGGCGCCGTGGGACTCGGCCCGCGCCAGATCTCGTAGACCAGGAGCTCGGCATCGTCCGGGGCGACGGACCAGCGCGCGAGCACGCCGTGGCCGTTGTCGTCGGGGCTGTCGCCGACGCGCAGTCCGGTCGGCGGGCTGAGCAGGGGCGCGACGACGAGCGTGGAGTCCTGGGCGATGGCGGCGATGGGGTGGGAGAGAGCGATGAGAAGCGGGGCGAGCGAGAGCAGTCGCTGGAGCACGAACCCTGCCTTTCGGCGCCGCCCGGGAGCCCGCAGGGCGCGGGCGGCAGCATCCCAGGCGCGGATCATGGCAGGCTATCCGCATCGCTGACAAGGAAAAAGCGGCGCCCCCGGCGGGAGCGCCGCCTGCGGCAGCGCGCTGACTCAGGGCAGCCGATAGCGCACCGTGAGCGGCAGGCGCTCGCCGGCCGCATAGTAGCGCCGCCAGAAAATCAGCGGCGCGCCCGCGTGCTCGGCCTGGAAGCTGGGCGCGGGCTCGACGGCGACGACCGTCGCGCCGGCGGGCAAGCGCAGCGTGCGGCTGACCAGGCGGTCCTCCGGGTAGTCGCCCGCGAAGCTGTAGACCCACTCCGCGCCGTCCTGCCGCGCGACGGCCTCGTCCCGGTAGCCGACGCTCAGCGCGAGCGGCGCGCGCGGCGCCGCGGGCACGGCCAGCGCGATGACGACCTGCGTGCGGCCGCCCTGCGTCTCGAGGCGCGGCGTCAGCGCGTTGCCGAAGGCGTCGCGCACCTGCATGCGCGCCGTGCGCTCGCGCTCCCAGTCGGCGACGCCCCAGCTCACCTGCGTCAGCAGCTCGCGGCCCTCGTTGCGCGCCTCGAGCGTGGACCAGGAGGTGGCGCCGCCCGCGCGGTCCACGTCGTCGACGACCTGGGTGACCCACAGCGGCTGCTGCGCATCGTAGGCCGGCAGCACCGCACTGCCGTCCACGCTCGCGATCTGGCTCGCCGGCAGCTCGAGCATCACCGGCGCGCGACCCTCGCGGCCGTCGACCAGGTAGCGGCTCTCCTGCAAGGCGCGCAGGCGGCCCTCGATCACGCGGCCGTCCTTGAGGACGATCCGCGACGGGCTCGCGCTCGGCGCCCCGGCCCCGCCCGCGAGCAGCCACAGTCCCAGCAGCACGATCAGCGTGTTGCGCTTCATTGCTTTCCCCCTTCCGAGTCGCTGCGGGCCGGCGCGCAGCGCGCGCCCGGGCCCACGGTTAGCGTCAGTTCGCCGGCGCGGATCACGCCGAATTCTTCGAAGGCGCCGTCCAGGTAGGCCAGCACCGCCGCGCCGCGGCCGCCCTCACGCGCGTCGCCGCCGAGGCGGTCGCGCAAGCCGAGCGCGATGAGGACCAGCGCCGCCGCCACGAGCGCGGTCGCGCCCAGCGGCCGCCAGCGGCGAGCCGGCGCCGCGGACTCCGCGGCTGCGCTCAGGATCGCCGCACGCAGCGCGGCCGGCGGCTGCTGCGCCGCCAGTCCCTGCAGCGCCGTCCGCAGGCCTCGCCGCGCGACGACCGCCTCCGCGCAGTGCGGGCAGGCCGCGCGGTGCATCTCGCAGGCCGCCGCATCCGCGGCGGAGAGCTCGCCGTCGAGCCAGGCCTCGAGCTGCTGGGCGAAGTCCTCACAGCGCATGGCCGGACCTCCTCAGGTTCTCGCGCAGACGCGCGATCGCCTCGTGCTTGCGGGACGCCACGGTGCCGGACGGGATGTCCAGCACCGCGGCCACCGTGCGATAGGCCAGCCCCTCGACCTCGCTCAACAAGATTACGCTGCGCTGGGCCTCGGGCAGGGCGGCCAGGGCGGCCGCGAGCGCGCGGCGGAGCTCCCCCTGCTCGAGCGCCTGGGCCGGCGTGGGGCCGGGACTGGCCGCCGCGTCCGCGACCGCCGGCGCCGGATCGCGCCAGCGGGCCTCGCTGCGGCCACGCCGCCAGTCGCTCACGAGCAGGTTGCGGGCGATGCGAAAGACGAGGGCCTCGCCCGGCAGGTCGCCGCGACCCAGCGTGCGGTCCAGGCGCAGGAAGGTCTCCTGGCAGAGATCGCGCGCGCGCTCGGGGTCGCCGGTCTGGGCGCTGAGGAAGCGAAAGACGGCGGCGCCGTGGCGATCGTAGAGGGCGGCCAGCGCCGCCTGTCTCCTCTCGCCTCGCCCTCGCTCGTCCATCGCCTCACCTCCTGTCGCGCCTTCAGCCCTGCAGACGCGCGAGGGCTTCGCTTCTTCACCGGAATCGGCGGGCATGGGAAAGCCCGCACAAGGTCGCTTTCGGCCTTGTGCGCCGTCAAGCGGAGCTTCAGATTAGGGGCGCCGAGGAGGTGCCGGCTTGCCCATACGGCTCGAAGCGAAGCTGTCCGAGATTCCCGCCTGGCTCGACCTGGCAGCCGAGATCCGGCGCCTCAAGGTCGAGCGCAAGGCCGTGCTGCTCGCCCACTACTACCAGGAAGCGGAGATCCAGGACCTGGCCGACGTGCTCGGCGACAGCCTCGCCCTCGCCCAGGCCGCGCGCGCCACCGACGCCGAGCTGATCGTCTTCGCGGGCGTGCACTTCATGGCCGAGACGGCGAAGATCCTCAATCCCGAGCGCACGGTGGTCGTGCCCGACCTCGCGGCCGGCTGCTCCCTGGCCGACGCCTGCCCGGCGCCCGAGCTCGCGGCCTGGAAGGCGGCGCACCCCGAGCACCTCGTCGTCGCCTACATCAACTGCACGGCGGCGACGAAGGCGCTCGCGGACATCATCTGCACCTCGGGCAACGCGGAGAAGGTGGTGAAGAGCCTGCCGCCGGATCGGCCCATCCTCTTCGTGCCGGACAAGAACCTCGGCGGCTGGCTGAACCGGAAGCTCGGCCTCGCGATGGACCTCTGGCCGGGCACCTGCATCGTCCACGAGACCTTCAGCGAGCGCAAGCTGATCGAGGCGAAGCTCGCGCATCCGGAGGCGCTCTTCATCGCGCATCCGGAGTGCGAGGAGCCCGTGCTGCGGCACGCGGACTTCGTCGGCTCGACGGCGCGCCTGCTCAGCTTCGTGACGGAGAGCCCGGCGCCGGCCTTCATCGTCGGCACGGAGACGGGCATCCTCCACCAGATGAAGAAGCGGGCGCCGGGCAAGACCTTCTACTCGGCGCCCTACGAAGAGGGTGGCTGCGCCTGCAACGAGTGCCCGCATATGAAACTGAACACGCTCGAGAAGCTCTATCTGTGCCTGCGCGACGTCGAGCCGCGCATCGAGATGGACGAGGCCCTGCGCCGCGCGGCGCTCGCGCCGCTCGAGCGTATGCTGGCGCTCTGAGCCAGTCCCCTACTCCGCGTACTTCACGCTGCACCCGTAGGGCCGCGTCTCCGCCGTGGCCACCGGCTTGCCCGCGAGAACGGCCTCGAGCGCCGCGGCGACGTAGTTGGTCTCGCCCACGGGACCGCCGGGATTGGGGGCATCGTCGATCGCGCCCTGGTAGCGCAGCCTGCCGTCCGCGCCGATCAGGAAAAGATGCGGCGTCGTCTTGGCGCCGTAGGCCTTGCCCACCGCGCCCGACTCGTCGAGCAGCACGGGGAAGCTGAGCGCGAGGTCCTTCGCCGCCTCACCCACCGTGAGGGCGGCGGCGGGCTGGGCGCTGGCGAGCAAGCCGCAGGCGAAGAGGAAAGCAGGCAGGCTGTGGTGGATCGATCACTCCTTGGGTCGCTCCGCCGTCGGCGGAGCAGCGGTTGGATCCGCCGGCGGCGGATCGAGGGGGTGATCGAGAAAATAGTGCCGGCGCTCGCCCATCACTAGCTCGGCGAGAACGCCGCGCAGGGCCCCGCGGGCGAGCGCGCCGTGCGCGAGGCGAAGATTGAGGCGCTCGCCGATGGCCTCGCCGTCAGCCAGCGGATTGAGCAGCTCGACGCAGTCCGCCGCCGGGTAGAAGGCGAGCGAGCGAGCCCCGGGGAGCTCAACGAGTACGCCGCTTTCGCCGCGCTCGATGCGCAGCCCGGCCTCACCCACACGCAGTGGCAGCGGCAGGTCGGCACGGACCTGGGCAATCAGCCCGTCGGCGGCCGAGGGCTGGGCCGGTGCGCCGTGCAGGCAGTGGGGAAGCTGCAGGCTCAGCGAGTCGCTGCCGAAGCGGCAGGCCTCGAGGCAGGCCACCCAGTCGACGTGCCCGGTGATGCTGAGGAAGTCGCCGGGCGGCAGCGGGTCCGGCAGACGCAGCGCGGTCGTGAGGAGCAGCCGGCCCGTGTAGATGTGATCGAGGAGCTTGCCCCGCAAGAGGTGGCGCTCGGGCGCCGGCCAGCGCCAGTCCTCGAGGAAGACGACGCCCGGCGGCAAGCTGAGCTGGATCTGGGGCGCGAGGCCCGTGTCGTTGCGCCCGTTCCAGTAGAGGTGCCAGCCGGCGGCAGGCTCCAGGAGCACGCCGAGCAGCAGGGTGTCGCCGGCCGCCGCCCCCTGCCGCGAGGCGAGCAGACGGCTGCGCACTGGCGGCGCAGAAGCGACGGCCGGGGCCTCGGCCGCGCGCGGGGCCGGCGGGGGGCCGGCCGTCAGCATGAAGAGCAAGCAAAACAACAACTTGCCGTGCATGTTCGTCCCCTTTGGCGGGGGAGTCTACGCGCTTCCGCGCGACCTGACAAGGCCGCCGCCCTTGTGGGCCGAGGCGGCAAACTGGTAAGATTGAGCTTTCACCACCCCGATCCATCCGACGCGAGGACTAGACACCATGAGACACCGCAACCTGCGCCGCCTTGCGATCGCCTTGCCGCTGCTCCTGGCCGCGGCCACGGCCGGCGCCGCCCTGCCGGACGGCAAGATCCTGGTCATCCAGGCCACCGCCATCGAGGGCCTCGCGGCCGTCGAGGGTGAGATCGACAGCACCTTCACGACGAGCTATGCGGTCGACGCGGGTCGTCTGAGCATCGACCGGAAAGCCCTCGGCAACCTGGAGGGCGTCCAGGCCCTCTTCCTCGTCGAGCATCGACTGGACCAGGCCGCCCGCGGAGGCCTGAACCGGCGCTTCAGCCAGGATGTCCGCGCCCTCAGGGGCGGCGACATCCGCCTGGACCTGCTGCCCAAGCTCGAGCTCGAGTACCAGCTCGCCGAGCTGGACGGCCGCCCGGCCCTGGCCGGTGACGGCGGCCGCATCTTCGCCGAGGAGGGCGCGAACGGGCCCTACCTCGTCTGGCGCATCGACGGCCTCGCGCTGGTGGACCGGGACGCCATCACCCTCCGCTAGCGACGACAGGCCCCAAGCACGGAGGCCCCGGCTCGCTCGCCGGGGCCTCCGTCTTTTTGGATTGATCGTGCGCACAGCGCGGCCTAGCTCTCTTCGGCGGCGGCGAGCCCCTCCACCATCACGGTCACCTGGTTGTCGGCCACCATCAGGAAGCCGCCGGCGATCCGCTGGTCGAAGAGCGGACGGCGCTCGGCGTCGGCGAGCAGCAGGCGTCCGGCCAGGAGGCGCACCAGGTAGGGTGCGTGCCGGGGCAGGATGCCGAAGCCGCCCTCCCAGCCCGGGCCCTTGAGGCTGGCCGCCTCGCCCGCGAAGACCACGCCCGTGGGCGCCACGATGCGGCAGCTCAGGCTAGCCATGCGCGGCCTCGAGCTGCTCGGCCTTCGCCGCCGCATCCTCGATCGTGCCGACGTAGAGGAAGGCCTGCTCGGGCAGGTGGTCCCACTTCCCCTCGACCAGCTCCTTGAAGCTGCGGATGGTGTCGGCCAGCTTGACGTACTTGCCCTCGTAGCCCGTGAACTGCGCAGCGACGAAGAAGGGCTGGCTCAGGAAGCGCTGGATCTTGCGCGCGCGCTGCACGGTGAGCTTGTCCTCCTCGGAGAGCTCGTCCATGCCGAGGATGGCAATGATGTCCTGCAGGTCCTTGTAGCGCTGCAGGGTCTGCTGCACCGCGCGGGCGACGCGGTAGTGCTCCTCGCCCAGCACCTGCGCGTTCATGATGCGGCTGGTCGAGTCGAGCGGGTCCACCGCCGGGTAGATGCCGAGCTCGGCGATCGGGCGGCTGAGCACCGTCGTCGCGTCGAGGTGGCTGAAAGTGGTGGCCGGCGCCGGGTCGGTGAGGTCGTCCGCGGGCACGTAGATGGCCTGCACGCTGGTGATGGCGCCGCCCGTCGTCGAGGTGATGCGCTCCTGCAGCTCGCCCATCTCGGTGGCCAGGCTCGGCTGGTAGCCCACCGCGCTCGGCATGCGGCCGAGCAGCGCGCTCACTTCGCTTCCCGCCTGCGTGAAGCGGAAGATGTTGTCGATGAAGACGAGCACGTCGCGGCCGCCCGACATGTCGCGCAGGGCCTCGGCCATCGTCAGGCCGGTCAGGCCCACGCGCAGACGCGCGCCCGGCGGCTCGTTCATCTGGCCGTAGATGAGCGCCGTCTTGTCGATGACCCCCGACTCCTTCATCTCCAGGTAGAGGTCGTTGCCCTCGCGCGTGCGCTCGCCCACGCCGCAGAAGCAGGAGTAGCCGCCGTGCTGCTTGGCGATGTTGTTGATCAGCTCCATGATGACGACGGTCTTGCCCACGCCGGCGCCGCCGAAGAGGCCGACCTTGCCGCCGCGCACGTAGGGCGCGAGCAGGTCGATGACCTTGATGCCCGTCTCGAAGATCTCGCTCTTGGGCGTGAGCTTGTCGAAGCCGGGCGGCGGCGTGTGGATGGAGCGCGTGCGCGTCGCCGTGACGGGACCGAGGTTGTCCACCGGCTCGCCGAGCACGTTGAAGATGCGGCCGAGCACTTCCTCGCCCACGGGCACGGTGATCGGCGCGCCCGTGTTGGCCACATCGACGCCCCGGATCAGCCCGTCGGTGGAGCTCATCGCCACCGCGCGCACCTGGTTGCGGCCGATGTGCTGCTGCACCTCGGCGGTCAGCTTCAGGTGGCGCCCCTCGATCTCGGTGTCGATGGTGAGCGCGGTCATGATCTCCGGCACCATGCCCTCGGGGAACTCCACGTCGAGGACGGGGCCGATGATCTGCACCACTTTGCCGTTCGCGTGCATGCTCGCTCCTACTTGCTGCTCGTGGCGGCGGACCCTATTTGAGGGCCTCCGCGCCGCCGACGATCTCCAGCAGTTCCTTGGTGATCTGGGCCTGGCGGGCCTTGTTGTAGGACAACTTCAGGTTGTCGATCATTTCCTTGGCGCTGTCCGAGGCCGCCTTCATCGCGGTGCGCCGTGCGCCCTGCTCGCTGGCCGCGGCCTCGAGCAGGGTGCGGAAGAAGCTGTTGCGCAGGTAGAGCGGCAGCAGCTCGCCGAGCAGGCGCGCCGCGTCCGGCTCGAGGATGAACTGCGGCCGCGCCTTGCCGCGGCCCGCGTCCGCCGCGGGCAGCACGAGCGGCAGCACCCGCTCCAGGCTCGCCGGCTGCTCGGCCGCGTTCTTGAAGCGCGGATAGGCGACGTGCACTTCGTCCACCTCGCCGCTGAGGAAGGCCTCGCCGAGCAGGGTCGCGAAGCGCTCGCCGTCCTCGGGCTGCGGCCGATCGCCCAGCTCCGTCGTCTGGAACTTGACCGGGCGGCCGACGAAACGCAGGTAGCCCGCGCCCTTGCGGCCGACGACGTAGATGTCCACCGCCCGCCCCTCGGCCTCCTGCTCGCGCGTGAAGCGCAGCGCCAGGCGCAGGATGTTCGTGTTGATCGCGCCGCAGAGGCCGCGGTTAGTGGTCAGCACGAGAAGGGCGACCCGCTTGACCACGGGCCGCGTCGCCAGGAGGGGATTTTCCTCGCCGCCGCCGGCGGCGAGCAGGGCGAGCATGCCGGGCAAGGTCTCCGCGAAGGGCCGCGCCGCGACGAGACGGTCCACCGCGCGCTTGAACTTGCTGGTGGCCACCATCTCCATGGTGCGCGTGATCTTGTGCGTACTGGTGACGCTCTTGATCCGCTTCTGGATGTCCTTGGCGTTCGCCATCGCTGATCTAGCCGCCGTACTGCTTGAGGAAGTCCTCGAGGGCGGCCTTGAGGGCCGTCTCCGTTTCGGGCGTGATCTGACCCGAGGCAGTGATCCCCTTGCCGACCTCGGGCTTCTGCGTGCGCATGTAGGTGAGGAAGCGCGCCTCGAAGTCGCGCACCTTCTCGACGCCGATCTTGCTCAGGTACCCCGAGATGCCGGCGTAGATGATCATCACCTGCTCCTCGACCGGCATCGGCACCCACTGATCCTGCTTGAGGATCTCCACCATGCGCTGGCCTTTGGCGAGCGCCGCCTGCGTGGCCTTGTCGAGCTCCGAGCCGAACTGCGCGAAGGCCTCCAGCTCGCGGTACTGCGCCATGTCCAGACGCAGGCTGCCGGCCACCTTGCGCATCGCCTTGATCTGGGCGTTGCCGCCCACGCGCGACACCGAGATGCCCACGTTGATCGCCGGGCGCACGCCCTGGTTGAAGAGGTCGGGCTCGAGGAAGATCTGGCCGTCGGTGATCGAGATCACGTTGGTCGGGATGTAGGCCGTCACGTCGCCCGACTGCGTCTCGATGATTCCCAGCGCGGTGAGGCTGCCGCCGCCCTTGGCGTCGTTCAACTTCGCCGCACGCTCGAGCAGGCGGCTGTGCAGGTAGAAGACGTCGCCCGGGAAGGCCTCGCGGCCCGGCGGGCGGCGAAGAAGGAGCGAGAGCTGGCGATAGGCGACGGCCTGCTTGGAGAGGTCGTCGTAGACGCACAGCGTGTGGCCTTGCTTGTCGTACATGAAGTACTCGGCCATCGCCGCGCCGGCGTAGGGCGCGATGTACTGCAGCGGCGCCGGGTCGGCGGCGGTGGCTGCAACGATGATCGTGTAGTCCATCGCACCGTGCTTGCGCAGGTGCTCGACGACGCCGGCCACCGTGGAGGCCTTCTGGCCGATGGCGACGTAGACGCAGATCACCCCGGAGTGCTTCTGGTTGATGATCGTGTCGAGCGCGACGGCGGTCTTGCCCGTGCCGCGGTCGCCGATGATCAGCTCGCGCTGCCCGCGGCCGATGGGGATCATCGAGTCGACCGACTTGAGGCCGGTCAGCAGCGGCTCCTTCACCGGCTGGCGGTCGACGATGCCCGGCGCCGGGCTCTCGAGCGGGCGGTACTTGGCGGCGGCAATCGGGCCCTTGCCGTCGATCGGCACGCCGAGCGGCGTGACGACGCGGCCGAGCAGGGCCTCGCCGACGGGCACCGAGATGACCCGGCTCGTGCGCTTGACGGCGTCGCCTTCCTTGATGTCGAAGTACTCGCCGAGCAGCACGACGCCGATGTTGTCCTCTTCGAGGTTGAGCGCCATGCCCATCGTGCCGTTGGGGAACTCGAGCAGCTCACCGGCCATGCACTTCGAGAGGCCGTAGACACGCGCGATGCCGTCGCCGACCTCGAGCACCTGCCCGGTCTCCTCGACCTCGGGACCGGCCGCAAAGCCCGCGATCTCCGACTTGATGATGGACGCGATCTCTTCCGGGCGGATCTTCATCTCATTCCTTTCCCAGCGGGGCCGTCAGCAACTGGTCCCGCAGGCGGCCCAGGCGTGTCCTGAGGCTGCCGTCAACGGTTTGATCGGCGAGGTGCAGCACCATGCCGGCCAGCAGCGCATCGTCGGTCGCCGTCTCCAGGAGGACGGTGGCGCCGAGGCGGCGGCTCAGCGCGGTCTCGATCCGCTCACGCTCGGCCGCGCCCAGCGCCCGCGCGCTGACCAGGCGGCCGCGCAGGCGCTGCTCGCGCTCGTCGAGCAGGCGCCGGAACATGGCGAGGACGCTGCCGAGCAGCGGCTCGCGGTGCCGGCGCAGGAGGGCGACGAGGAAGCGCAGGGTGAGCGGCGAGGCGGCCTCGGCGAGCAGCCGCGCAAGCGCGCGCTGCTTCTGGGCGACGCCGAGCTCGGGCGACTCGAGCAGGCGGCGGAACTCGGGGCTCTCGGCCCAGAGCGACTCGAGCGTCTCGAGGTCGGCGACGACGGCCGGAACCTCGCCCCGCTCGACCGCGAGTTCGAGCAGGGCGGCCGCGTAGACCCGGGCGATGGCCGCGTGTCTCACGACTTGTCCACCTGACTCATGAACTCACGGGCGAGGCGCTCGTGGTCCGCGTCACTGAGCGAGCGCTCGAGCAGGCGGCCGGCCACGCGCAGGCTGAGGTCGACGACCTCCGCCCGCAGCGTTTCGCGAGCGCGGTCCGTCTCCAGCTCGATCTCCCGGCGCGCCGCGGCGACGATCGCGCCTGCCTCCTGCTGCGCCTTGGCGAGCAGCTCCTCCTGCAGCGAGCGTGCCGTGGCCGTGCCCTGGTCGATGAGCTTCTGGGCCTCCTGGCGGGCGGCGGCGAGCGCGGCCTCCTGCTCGGCGAGCAGGCGCTTGCCCTCGTCGCGCGCCTTCTCGGCGTCGCTGAGCGCGGCCCGGATGTTCCCCTCCCGGCGGTCGAGGCCGTCCACGATCGGTCCCCAGGCCGTCTTCCGGAGCAGGAAGAGCAGGCCGATGAAGGTGAGGACCGTCCACAGGATGAGGCCCGGGTCCGGCGTGAGCAGGCCGAACTTGCGCCCGCCCTCGGTGGCGGCGAGGAGGGGAAGCCCGCTGGGAATCAGCTCAAGCATGACTGGATCCCTTCGATTGACTTCGGCTACTTGCCTGCGAGCAGGATGCAGATGACCAGCGCGAACAGGCCGATGCCTTCGATGAGCGCCGCGGCCAGGATCATGCCGCCGCGGATGTCGCCGGCCGCCTCGGGCTGGCGCGCCATCCCTTCCATCGCGGCCGCCGCCAGCTTGCCGATGCCGAAGCCGGCGCCGAAGACGGCGATGCCCGCACCGAAGCCCGCGGCCAGATGAGCGGCGTTGATCTGAGCGAGAAGCGGAAGCATTGAGAGTCCTCCTGGGTCAGGGTGGGCCGAAGCCCGGTTGCGCGGTCCGGCGATCAGTGCTCGGGGTGGACCGCCTGGAAGATGAAGATCGTCGACAGGAACGTGAAGATGAAGGCCTGCAGGAAGGCCACGAAGATCTCGAAGGCGCTGATCGCGACCGCGCCCGCGAAGGGCAGGACGGAGATGTAGGCGGTCTTGAGCGAGAGGCTGAAGATCAGCCCGAAGAAGGACAGGATGATGATGTGCCCGGCGATCATGTTGGCGAACAGTCGCACCGTCAGTGCGAAGGGCTTGGTGAACATGCCCATGATCTCGATCGGGATCATGATCGGCACCAGCGGCCAGGGCACGCCAGGCGGCACGAGCGCTTTCCAGTGGCCGACGAAGCCGTTCTCGCGCATGCCGCTGATCTGGGTGGCGAAGAAAGTGGTCAGGGCGAGCGTGGCGGTCACGTTGATGTTGCCGGTGGCGGTGGCCAGCGAGGGCACGAGTCCGAGCAGGTTCGCGAACAGGATGAAGAAGAAGAAGGTGAGCAGCAGCGGCAGGAAGCGCCGGCCGACCTTCGGGCCCATGATCGTGTAGACGACCTCGTCGCGCAGGAACACGATGATCGCCTCGAAGAAATTCCGCAGGCGGCCCCGGGGCACGAGGCCGTCCCGGTCGGTCTGCCGCGCGGCGCGCGAGACGAGCAGGGTGAGCAGGATCGCCGCCAGCCAGAGCATGACGACGTGCAGCGATGGCGACGGGTCGATCGTCAAGCTGCCGATCTTGAAGCTGGGCAGGTGGAGGTGCTCGGCGAGGTTCCACTTCAGCGAGTGGGTCAGTTCCCAGTAGTCCCGGTTGAGGACGTGGCCGAGCGGATCGAGGGCGGCGCCGTGACCGGCGCCGTGCTCGGCGGCCTGCTCGACGAGATGCTCGGCCGCCGCGACGGCGTGCTCGGCAGTCGCGGCGTGCGCCAGCGTGTCCACGGTGGCCGGGGCGTGACCGGCTGCCGCGTGGCCGCCCGCTTGCGCGCTGGCCAGGAGGATGTGCATCACTGTCTCGCTCCGGTCTTGCCCGGCGCTCGCCGCTGCGCCTCGCGCGAGAGCGCCCAGGCTTCGAGCGCGATCGCGAAGGGGTAGCTCAAGGCCACCGCGACGAGAAAGGCACGCAGTTCCCAGTCCGTGGCGCCCCAGACCGCCAAGCCGAGCGTGGCCAGCAGGAGGACGCGCAACAGCAGTCCCATGAAGTAGGCCCGCAAGAAGCTGAGACTCGCCCCTCGCAGCGCCTGGCGCAGCAGCAGGAAGCTCGTGGCGACGGCAAGCAGCACCGCGATGAGGCCCGCGCTCGCCCCGTCGCGACGGGCGGGCTCAGCCGCGAGCAGCAGCCGCACGGCCACCAGGGCGATCAGCAGCAGGGCCGCGAGCCCGGACAGCATGATCCCCGCGGGGCGTCTCACGGCAGCTTCGATTCCCCTTCCCTCCCGGCGGCATTGCCTGCTCGCGAGCGCGACTGTTCCTGGATCACCTGGCGATAGACCCAGAGGAAGCCGCCGACCGCTCCGAGCCCCACGCCGAGCAAGGTGAAGAGGGGCAAGGTCCCCAGCTTCCCGTCAAGCCACCAGCCGCCGAGACCGTAGAGCGCCACCGCGGCGCCATAGGTCAGACCGACGTGGACCAGCGAGAGCGCACTTGCGTCCCGCCCCCGGCCCGCGAGCAGGCGTCTGGTCCACCGGTGCAGTCGCCCCATGGCTCAGGCCCTGTGGGTGTGTTGCGGAGTGGGTTTGTCGGAGCGCGGACAGGATAGCCGCGGCCCCAGCCGGAATCAAGCAGGGAATGCGGAAATTGTCACAAGCACTGGCAGCAAAAGGGCCTGCCCAAAGGAGCAGGCCCTCGACGTGACTGCAGGCAAGACGGTGGCGATTCCACCCGTGGCTGATGAGTCCTCGGGAGATGCTGGTCAGCCGGTCCAGCGCACCTTTGCAGGCGCCAGGGTCAGCATGCCCAGCAGTTTCAGAAGAGCGAGCAGCGATCCGGAGCCCTTGTTTGCCCGCGTTCCGCTGCGGCTCTTGATCCACCGTCTCCTCAACGCCGGCCTCCCTAGTTTTTCTCGCGATCCCGGCCTTCCCAAGGCGGGAAGGCCGGAGCCATGACATCCAGTGAACTACCCTCGCAGAAGAGCCGGAACTGCTTCCGGCCCGGGTTCCGCTCGAACCGGGGGGAACGAGGCGGAAGTCGGGGGCGACCTACCACCAGGTCTTGGTCGCCGACAGAACCGCGGCCGAGAACACGGCCATGAAGATGATCAGCATCGATGACCTCCTTGTCTGATCACCCGCCGCCTGCGCCTTGGGTGTTCTTGCGATCCGTCGAATCCGTCCCGCCTACCACCAGGTCTTGGTCCACCAGGTCTTGGTGAGGAGGGCACCCGTCAGCGCAGCCAGCAGAGTGATCAACATCGCTTTTCCTCCCGTTGGTGTCCTTGAGTTGCCTCTAAGGTCTACGCCTTCCCTATAGCAACCCGGATGCCCGGATCCCTCCCGTTGTTGCCGGAAGGCGACATGGAGCTCTAAGCCATTGTTGTCACGTTGATTATGTGACCGGGATGAAGCCGGCCCAGATGGCATCTACTGGCGACGGATGGAAACAAAAGGCGACAGATCGGAGCCAGATCCTCAACCTGTTGTAATTATGGCGATTGAGCTCGACATCAACTGGCGTCACTCTGTCGCCGATCGTTTACGATCTGGGCCTCAGCGCTCGCGCCGCAGGTCCAGATCCCGCATCCGGCGGTGCAGGTACTGGCGGGAGATGCCGAGCCGCTCGGCCGCCGTCGTGACGCGGCCGGAGCAATCCTCGAGCGTCCGGTTGATCTTGTCGCGCTCCACGCGCAGGAGCAGCTCCTTCAGCCCCTCGCCGCTGGAGCGCAAGCGCGCCTCTGCCGGCCGCGGGTCCAGGACGAGGTCCGCCTCGCGAAGCAGCGGCCCCAGCTCCGAGAGCGCCAAGGTGCGCTCGATGCACTTCTCGAGCTGGCGCACGTTGCCAGGCCACGGCTCCTGCTGCAGTCGGCGCAGAGCCGCGGGGGCGAGGCGCGGCCTCGACAGGCCCATGCTCTCGGCATAGCGATCGAGGAAGTGCTCGGCCAGCAGGCCGATATCCTCGGGCCGCTCGCGCAGGGGCGGCAACTCGATGGCGAGCACGTTGAGCCGGTAGAAGAGATCCTCGCGGAAGCTGCCGGCGGCGATGCGCCTCTCGAGGTCCACGTTCGTAGCGGTGATGAGGCGCACGTCCACCTTGATCTCGCCGCGCCCACCCAGGCGCCGTAGCTCGCCCGTCTCGAGCACGCGCAGGAGTTTGACCTGCAGCGCGAGCGGCATGTCCCCCACCTCGTCCAGGAAGAGCGTGCCGCCGTCGGCCTGCTCGAAGAGACCGGGCCGCTCGCTGTCGGCACCCGTGAAGGCGCCCTTCTCGTGGCCGAAGAGCTCCGCCTCGAGGAGGGTCTCGGGGATGGCGCCGCAGTTGAGCGGGATGAAGGGCCGATCGGCCCAGGGGCTTTCCGTGTGCAATGCCCGCGCGATCAGCTCCTTGCCCGTCCCGGATTCGCCGTAGATGCGGACAGCGCTGCGGTAGCGGCACATTCGCCGGAGCTGCTCGATGACGCGCAGCATGGCCGGGCTCGCCGCCAGGATGCTGCCGAAGCGCGTCCGCGCGCCCAGGGCGCTGCGCAGTTCCCGGTTCTCGGCCTGGAGCTGCTCGCTGGCCGCGCGCGCCTGCTCGAGTTCCTCCAGGCGCAGCATCGCCGCGGCGGCCAGGCGCGAGAAGACCTCCAGCACGGGCACGTCGGCCGCGCCGAAGCGACCCGGCCGCGAGCCGTCGAGATAGAGCACGCCGAGGATCCGCTCGCGCACGCGCAGGGGCGTCGCGACGACGGTCTCCAGCTCGAGGTCGAGGATGCTCTGCCGCTCCATGCCCTCGCGAGCTACCCGGCCCTGGTGGACGACGCTGCGCTTCTCGAGGATGGCGTCGCGCACCACCGAGCGGCTGATGTCGCCGAACTCCACCCCTTCCGGCGAGACGTACACGGGGCGCATCGCGCCGTCCTTGCCGATGCGGAAGAAGGCGGCGCGCTCCGCGCCGACGAGATCGAGGCCGATGGCCAGGACCCGCTGAGGCAGCTGCCGGGTGTCGCCCGCGACCAGCACCTCGGCATTCGACTCGAGGAGTTCGATGAGGCGCCGGTGCGCCGTGGCGACTCCCTCGAGCTCGGCCAGCCTGGCTTGGGCATCGCGGAGCTGGGCGAGCAGCCGCTCCCGCTCCCACTCGCCGGCCGCGGGCGGCGGGCCGGCCGGCGAGGGGGATGTCGGCGGGGACTGGGGGGCGGGCGCCGCAGCGGCGCCGTCGCGGCCGAGCAAGCGCTCGAGGGCGGCCGAGCGCGGCGGGAGGCTGCCGCCACCAGGGGGGGAATCCGCGGGCATCTCAGGACCTCTGGGAGAAGGACTCTCCCAGTGTAGCCCGGCAGATACAGAGTGTCAACGATCCGGACAATGTCGCCGATCGTTTACAGTTCCACCAGGGCCTTCCTGACCAGGGCCAGGACGCGGGACTTCACCTCCCCAACCTCGCCCCTCAGCTCGCAGCCGGAGGCGGAATGGTGCCCGCCGCCGCCGAGCTGGCAGGCGATCGCCTGGACGTTCACGCGGCCCTTGCCCCGGAAGCCCACCTTCCACTCGCCGTCCGCCGCCAGTTTGAATTGGACCACCACCTCGACGCCGGCGAGGCTCCTGGGCAGGTTGATGAAGTCGTCCTCCCCAAAGAGGGCCGCTGCCTCGGGCGGCAGGCCGTCCGCGGTGAGCGTGATCACCGCCACGCGCCGGTTCTCGTGGTACTCCAGCGACTCGAGCGCGCGCTGCATGAGCTGCAGGTAGACGGGCGAGCGCCGCTCGTGCACGAAGCTCGCGATGGCCGCCGGGTCGGCACCGCGCTCGACGAGGAGACTCGCCGTGCGGAAGACGTGGGCGTCGGTGTTCGTGTAGCGGAAGCCGCCGGTGTCGGTCATCAGGCCCGTGAAGAGGCAGGTTGCCAGCGGCGCATCGATGGCTTCCGGATCGAGGCTGCGCACGAGATCGGCGATCAGCAGCGCCGTGGCGCCGTAGCCGGTGTCCTTGAGATCGCGGGGGTCGTAGTCGCTGCCCCCGATGTGGTGGTCGATGCGCAGCAGGCGCTGGAAATCCCCGGCGGCGAAACCCGTGCGATCGACGCCCGTGCTGTCGACGACCACGTAGAGGGTTTCCGCATAGTGCGGGTTGCGGACCTCCGCGCGCCCGTCGGCGATCGCCGCGAAGCCCGGCAGGAAATCGAACTTCGCCGAGCACTCGTAGGGGCCGAGCACGGCGACATCCACGCCGCGGGCCGCCAAGAAGCGCGCGAGGCCGAGGCAGGAGCCGAGGACGTCGCCGTCCGGGTGCTTGTGGAGCAGGAGGCGAACGCGCGGCTGCGCCAGGAGATACCGGGCGGTCTCGTGAAAGCGGTCGCTATCGATCACGGCTGCCTCCTTGCGATCGGGCGAAGCTGGCGACTATAGCGCTCGGCGGGGCGCCGCGTCCAGAGGGGCGGCTGCCATCACCGGCGGCGGTCGGCGCGGAACCACTTGCCGCCCGGGGGCACATGGGCCTACCCTGAGCGCGCACTGGCAGCGGAGGGGGTAGCCATGCGCCAGCACCTGACCTTGCTCGGTTCCTTTCTCATCGCCCACAGCGTCCTCAGCCTGATCGCCGCTTTGATCATCTTCGTCTCGATCGCGGGCGGCGGCATGCTGTCGGGCGACGCGACGGCGATCGCGATCACGGGCACGGTGGGCGCCATCCTCGCCGGCTTCTTCGTCATGCTTGCCCTGCCGGGGCTGATCGCCGGCATCGGCCTGCTCCGCCGGCAGAGCTGGGCGCGCATCCTCGCGCTCATCGTCTGCATCGTCGGCCTGCTCAACATCCCGATCGGCACCGCGCTGGGTATCTACGGCATCTACGTGCTCACGCGCGACGAAGCGACGACGCAGCTCACCTGAGGCCCACGAACGCGAAGGGGGCAGCCAGTCGGCCGCCCCCTCTCAACGAACACCGATCCACTCCGCCCGCTAGGCGACGGTGACGCTCTTGTCCAGGTAAACGTCCTGGATGGCCTGCAGCAGCTTCACGCCGTCGGCCATGGGCCGCTGGAAGGCCTTGCGGCCCGAGATCAGGCCCATGCCACCGGCGCGCTTGTTGATGACCGCCGTGCGCACCGCCTCGGCGAAGTCGTTGTCGCCCGAGGCGCCGCCCGAGTTGATCAGGCCCATGCGACCCATGTAGCAGTTGGCGACCTGCCAGCGGCAGAGATCGATCGGGTTGTCCGTGCAGAGCTGGCCATACATCGCCGGGTGGCTCTTGCCGAAGCCGACCGCCTTGAAACCGCCGTTGTTCTCGGGCAGCTTCTGCTTGATGATGTCGGCCTCGATCGTCACGCCGAGGTGGTTGGCTTGCGCCGTGGTGTCGGCGGCGACGTGGTAATCCGTCTCCCCCTTCTTGAAGGCGTTGTTGCGCAGGTAGCACCAGAGGATGGTGGCGAGGCCGAGTTCGTGCGCGCGCGCGAAGGCCTCGGAGACCTCTTCGATCTGCCGGCTGGACTCCTCGGAGCCGAAGTAGATGGTCGCTCCCACCGCGGCCGCGCCCATGTCGTAGGCCTGCTCGACGGTGGCGAAGAGGCGCTGGTCGTACTTGGTCGGGTAGGTGAGCAGCTCGTTGTGGTTGAACTTCACAACGAAGGGAATCTTGTGCGCGTAGCGGCGCGCGACGGCGCCCAGCACGCCGAGCGTGGAGGCAACCGCATTGCAACCGCCCTCGATGCCGAGCTTCACGATGTTCTCGGGATCGAAGTAGATCGGGTTCGGTGCGAAGGATGCGCCCGCCGTGTGCTCGATGCCCTGGTCGACGGGCAGGATGGAGACATAGCCCGTGCCCGCGAGGCGGCCGTGCTGGAAGATCCACTGCAGGTTGCCGAGGACGCGGTTGCTGCGGTCGCTGGGCGCGAAGATGCGATCGACGAAGTCAGGTCCGGGCAGATGGAGCTGGTCCTTGGGAATGGTCTTGCAGACGTGGGTGAGCAGGCCCTCGGCATCCCCGCCGAGGATGTCCTTGGTAGACTGAGCCATGGTCCTCCTTTGGAAACGGCCGCGCCGCCGGACGCCGGCAGGTTCGCGCTGGGTGGCATGATAGTCGAGGGTTCTCGATTCCTCAAGCCGAGAGCTCAGGTGTCGAGCGTGCGCAGCCGCTCGAGCACGGCCCGACGATCCGGTCGGGCCAAGAAGCGCTCGCGGACGGCCGGATCAGGGAATTGCAGCGACAGGTCATGGAGGATGGCGACAGCGCGCTCCAGGTCCGAGCGGGCCGCGGCCCGCTCACCCGCTGCCAGCGCCAGCTCGGCCGCCTCGACGTGCAAGGGCCAGCGATGCTCCGGACTGACGAGGGTTCCGGCCACGCGAAAGGCCTCTTCGAGCGCGACGGCCGCCTCGCGGATGGCCCCCGCGCTGCGGAGTCGCCGCGCTTCGAGCTGCCAGGCCCGCGGCAGCAGTCGCCGCTCGCCGACGGCTTCCTCGTGGTCGATCACCGCGGCGAGCAGGCTGCCGTCCGGGTCCGCTGTCGGGTCCACCGCGATGAGCTCGAGTTGGTATTCGTTGCGATACCTTAGTGCATGGGCTTTGCTGAAGGCGTCGATTGCCGCTCGAAACGCCGCCGCCGCCGCCTGTACTGCGCCCCCAGCTAGATAGCGCAGGCGACCGCTGATTCCGAGGAAGAACCCTTGGAAGAGGTGATGCTCTGAGCCCAGGGTCGCTTCGAGACCCAGTTCCGTCGTCCGCCCTGCAGCTTCCAGATCACCGACCGCAAGCTCTAGCAGCGAGACCTCCTGCCTAAAGCTAAGGTGCTCCCGAACCGACTCCTGGCCTTCGATGAGATGACCTAGTCTGGAGCAGCAGCGCCGCAGTTCAACGTAGTCCCCGGATTCACGTGCGATCATGATGAGGTATGTTTCTATGTACAGCGCTCGTTTTAGCTCTCCGGTGCGCTCGGCCGAGAGTCGCAGACGCTCGACTTGGGTCCGGGCATCTGCAAGATCCCCACGATTGAGAGCTCTGAGGGCATGCGCTGCCTCAAGCCGGTGGGTGATGGTTGGGATATCCAGAGACACTGACAGTTCGGTCGCACGCTTGAAAGCGCCGTCGAGCAGCGGCCAGCGCGATCGATCGCTCGCGGATATGATCGTCGTGGCCATGTAGACGAGAAGGTCGAACTCGAGCTGCGCGGTGTCCTGGCCTGACTGCATCTGGCCAAGGGCAGCCTCTGATTGACGCAAGGCTTCCGCCCGGTCACCGCGATCTTCCGCGAGGCTCGCAAGCGCGATGTTGAGGATCCACGCGCCGTCGCGCCCTGCGAACCGCAGTTGATAGCTGGCAGCGAGCTCTCTTGCTTCCGCGTGGGCACCATAGGTGCCAAGCACATTCAACTCACGAGCCGCGATCTGGATCTCGATCGGCGTCCCCCTGATCTCTTCATCCCGCCGCTCACGCCACCTCGTCAGGAAGGCGCGAGCATCCTGAACACGACCCGCATCACTCAACTGGTAGACAAGAAAGCGGTTCAGCGTCGCGCTCGTAGCCACCTCGAGGATATCGTCGGTCCCCCAGAACCGCTCGATCGCTTCGGCAAGCCGGTCCGTTCGCACGAGACGTACGATATCGAGCAATCCCGACAGTCTAGCGCCGGCAACTCCAGTCGAACGTCCGCAGAGGAACGATCGGATCGTATCGCAAACCTCGGCCGGAGCTCGCTCAACGATATCCAGCACTGCCGCCTGCGGAATCGAGTCGATGAGCTCTTCTGCATTCGTCGCCTGGGCAAGGGCGAGCAGCTGGAGTCGCGCTCCTGGGCGGGATTCTGCCGCAAGCCATTGCGATGCAAAAACCGCACGCGGCAGAGGAATCGAGCAGTCCGCGACGGCATTGAGATCGGACTCGCCCTGAGGCTCGAAACGGCCACCATCGACATTGGCCAATCGACCTCGCTTGCAGAGGTCCTGAAGTGCCTCCTCCAGGCCAGCGCGTTCTGAATCAGCGGTGGATCGCAGCTCTTCAATCGAGAAAGCCATTGGCAGCGAGGAGAGGAGCAGCCCCCACTGAAGCTGTGGCTGCTCAGGTTCAGCAGTGTCCAGCAGCCAATCCTTGCGTAGGCGATTGAGGATCATGCTCGGATCATCCGCAAAAATGGCCTGACCGGCGTGGTCTTGAAGCAACTGAGCACTCAACAAGTGCTCGAGCACGCTACGCAGCCGCCCCGAGTCGCCACGAGCGATCTGCTCCAGACTCCGCAGCTCCTCTCGCCCTGCGCTCGCAGCCGGGCTGGTCGATGAATAGAGGTTGGCGCGCAGCCACATGGCCAGGCGTTCGCGGGTGGAGATATCCTCCACCTCGCCATTCGCTGGCCGGAGATAAAGCCGACGGGGCAGAGGCCGAAGGCCGAGCTCCGCCCGCAACCGATCCAGCCAATCCATGACGCAGCGTGCGGCATCCCTGGCTTGAAGCGTGGCTACGATGTAGGTGTCCAGCGTCCCGGGCAAATCGGCTCGGCTCGTACGCAATGAGCGCACTCGCCCGACTCGGATATCTTGCAAGAGAGCATCGCCTCTTGTTGCGAGCCAAGGCAGATGCCCCGCAATCCGTTCGTAGAAGAGGACTGCGAGCGCATGCAGATCGTCGCGCCAGGAGAGTGGCTTGCCATCCAAGCGGCCCGGAGAGAGATAGGCTGGCGTCCCGCCCAGCGCAGGTTTGCCCAGTTCGCTGAGGAGCCCGAGATCGGCCAGCAGCAACGTCGACTCCTGACCATCCTGCGCCACCAGCACATTGCTGGGCTTGAGATCAGCGTGCCCGAAGCCGAGGTGGTGAAGGTAGTCGAGGGCATCGGCGATGGGTCCGAGACCATCGAGAAGCTCGGGGAGCGCTGGGCTCCAGTCGGCCAGAGTCCTGCCTGAGAGCAGTGGGAGAAGCAGCCAGACGCGCCCCTCGGCATCGCTGCCCTGCTCCAGCACGGGAAGCAGCGCGGGGTGTTTGAAGCGAGCTGCCGCCGCCGCCTCGACAAGGAGGACTGGATCGCAGGCAGCACTGCGGCTCAGCTTGAGAGCAGCCGGGCGCCCGTGCGAGTCCTGCGAGGCGTAGATGCGTGCCGACGCACCTTCCGCGATGAGGCGCTCGCGGGGCGGTACGGGTGCGGTTGCGGCCATGGCTGGCTCCGGGGAGGCGGTCGTCGCCAGCCTAGCGATGGAAAAAGGGCCCCGTCAAGACGGGGCCCCGCGCGACAGGAGAGGAGGAACTGAACTCGGCGTGATGATGAACCTAGGGAATCGGTCGACCAGAATTGCCATCGGGCTGAACGTTCTCGTTGAACTGCACCGCCACGGCGACCCCGCTCGCCGTCTTGAAGGTCCCGAAGCCGATCAGGGAGACAAGCACGATCCAGAGGGCAAAGGTCAGGCTCTTCATCACGTCGCTCCTTGCGTTTGTCGAGTTCGGGTAGGCCCTTGCAGGCGGGGTTCCTGTGCCAGGGAGCGGCGCCGGAGCGGACTTCCCGCGAGTCGGCAAGCCCCGCGCAGGATGCACGGAGTCGGGATAAGTGGTCTTTTTGCAGGGAGTTGAGTCGTTGGAAAGCGCATCGGCAGGCCGAGGGGAAAGAGCGGAATCTCCGCGGCAGGGGTCGCCCGCGGGCCCGGGACGAATCCGCCTGGGGCGAATCGCCCAGCGCCGGCGGGTGCCGGCGGGAGCGGCTGGGAATGGGAGCCCCCGACGCGCTCGAACGGGTCGCTCGCACCCCGTGGGTCCGATCGCGCAATCTGCGCGATCCGCCCCAAGCCTGTCCGTGGCGCGCCGCGCAGGGGCGCGAGGCGCCGCGCGCGGCCCAGCGCTTCCTTTCTCGCTGCCCTCCGCGCAGGCCCGTGCTAGCCTCGCGGCCTGCGCTCTCCTGGTTGTGTATAGAGGAGACGGGGATGGACGCCTTGCTGGCAACGCAGCTGCTCGGTCTCGCCCGCTGGACCCTCGAACGCTGGTGCGCCGATCAGGAGTGGCGCCGCGGTGGTCCGGGCCTGCCAACCGCGGCCGACCGGCCGGTGGACGGCCTCTTCGTCACCCTGCGCAAGGGCGAGGCCTTGCGCGGCTGCATCGGCACGCTGGCCCGGCACCCCTCCCTCGACGCCGTCCTGCGCGAAACGGCTGTGAGCGCCGCAGGCAGCGACCCCCGCTTCCCGCCCGTCCGCGGCGAGGAGCTGCCGGGGCTGCGCATCGGCGTCAGCCTCCTCACGCCGCCGAAGCGGCTGACCGACCCCACAGCCCTGCGCATCGGCGAGCATGGGTTGATCATCGAGCGCGGCAGCCGGCGCGGGCTGCTCCTGCCTGAAGTGCCGGTCGAGTTGGGCTGGGACGTCCCCCGCTTCCTGGCCGAGGTCTGCCAGAAAGCCTTCCTGCCACCGGACGCCTGGCGGGATCCCGCCTGCCGCCTCTACCGCTTTCGCAGCGAGCGCTGCGCGGAGCCCTAGCTCCCTGCCGGCGGCAGCGGCAGCGGACTGCCGGTACCCGCAATCCCGGCCGGCAGCGGCCGCTTGAGGAGCGGCGTGTAGCGCTGGGCGCGCTCGACGCGCTGGCGCAGGAGCGTCACGCGATCGGCCAGTTCCTGGCTCGCGGCCAGCGCGGACGCGGGGATCTGCGCCAGCAGGGCGAGGCTGGCCGGGTAGTCCTCGAGCCGAATGCCCAGGATGCGCGCCTCCTCGAGCATCAGGCCCGGATCGGTTGGCGCAGAGGCGCGGCGCTCTCGGATGCGGACGAGCTGCGATTCGGCCCGCTCGCGCCAGCGATTCAGCTTGACGCTGCGGTACTTGACCATCTCGGCGAGGGTTTCGCGCAAGGCCGGGTCGAGGGCCAGTGCGCGATCGAGACAGGTTGCGAAGAGCTCCGGTCGATCCCAGGTGTAGTAGACGAGCGCGAGATTGCCGTAGGCGAAGGCCTGGCTCGGGTCGAGTTCGATTGCCTTGTAGAAGCACTCCTCGGCACGGTCCCAATCGGCCACATCGACGCCTCGCTGCGTGTAGGCGTAGCCGAGGTTCTGCCAGGCCGCTGCCGAGCGCATGTTCTCCCGCAGCGCCTGCTGGTTGTAGAACGCCGCGCGATCCCAGTCGCCCTGACGACTCCAGTAGAAGGCGATCGTCTCCCAGTCGTCGTGGAAGTCCTTTCCCTTGACGAGCGGCAGATGCATGAATGCCCGGCTCACGACGAGCACGCCGAGAAAGAAGGCGAGGAGCCGCCAGCGCCGCTCGCGGAAGGCCCGGAGCGCGAGGATCAGCCCGTAGCCCGCGAAGGGCAGGAGCCAGACGAGCATGGGCAGCCGGTAGCGACTGGTGACGAAGAAGACGACCACGGTCCCCGCGATGGCGGCCAGGCAGGCCGCGGCCAGGCGCGTCCGGCGATCCCGGCGCAGGCCGCCGATCAGGCCGAGCACGCCGAAGGGCAGGGCGAGCGTGTACCAGACGAGCGGCGCGCGAAGGATCGGCGCGAGGTGCTCCCGGAAGAAGTAGATGTTGAAGTGGTTCGGGATCTCGTAGCTGCCGATGAGCAGCCCGAACTTGCGCAGGAAGAGCGCGAATGCGGCGCCCGGACGCTGGGTCATGAAGGCCCAGGCGCGCCTCGCCCAGAACTGGCTGGCCTCCGAGGGCTTCACCTCGCGGCCCAGGGCCGAGGCCGCGACGCCCCGACTCGAGTTCTGCAGGTCGTACTGCATCGCCGTCGGTACCTGGAAGCCGCCGTTGGCCGTCGGGTTGTTGCCGATGAAGAGGTTGATGCCGCCGTTGCTGCTGATGAGCACCCAGTCGTCGCCCACCAGGCGATTGCGCAGGGCAATCGGCCCGACCGTTATTGCGATCCCCGCGAGCAACAGCAGGCCGCGGCGCCAGGGCCAGGCTGCGGGTCGCCGCAGCGGGCGCAGGAAGCCGATCGCGACGAGCACGATCGGCGCGAGGATGAGCAGGTTCGGCTTGCCCAGCGCCGCGAGGCCGAGCAGCACGCCGACGGCGAAGAGCTGCGGCCCGGCGAGCTTCTCGCTGGCCAGGATCCAGGCCAGCAGCGTGAGGAAGAAGAGCGTGAGCGTGATCTCGAGCAGTTCGCCGGTGTAGAAGAGAAAGGGCGCGTAGAGCACGGCAATCACGGCGGTCGCAACGCCCGCTGCCGGTCCGAAGAGGCGCCGGCCCGTGAGCGCGAGCAGCCCGGCGGTAAGCCCCGAAAGCAAGGCCTGCGCGACGCGCACCCACCAGAGTCCCGTCACCCCGGCCGGCCCCATCACCAGCGCGAGGAAGTAGGGATAGAGCGGTGCCGAGTGGAAGTAGACGCCGCTGCCCCAGAAGTCGCCGGCGAGGATGCCCCGCGCCCGGTCCACGTACTCGATCGAGTCGCGGTGCGGCTCGTCGAAAAGCGGCTGTCCGCGCAAGGGGAACAGGT
>VGXI01000009.1 GCA_016873475.1 bacterium
GGGGGGCCGGCTCACCCGCCTGCTCGGCTGGATCTTCATTCCCGCCTTCTTCCTGCTCTACCCGCTGAACGCCCTCTTCGGACCGCTGCTCGGGTACCTGCGGCTGGGCGGCGGGCTCGAGTCGCTGGGGCCCCTGGTGTCGGCGCGCGACGTGCAGGACTTCGTCGAGCACACGGGCGGCGAGGACATCCTCGCCGAGGGCGAGCGCGAGATGATCGCCTCGATCGTCGAGCTGCGCGATACGCCGGTGCGCGAGGTGATGATCCCGCGCATCGACGTCAAGGCGCTCGATGTCGAGACGCCCTTCGCCGAGGCGAAGGCCTTCGTCGCCCGCTGCGGCCACAGCCGCATCCCGGTCTACAAGGATTCGCTGGACCACGTCCTGGGTATCCTCTACGCGAAGGACCTGCTGCGGCATGAACACGAGCACGCGCAGCAGCAGGGCGAGGGCCGCGTGGGCGCCCCGCCCGCCTTGCCCCTGATGGCCCTGATGCACAAGCCCTACTTCGTGCCCGAGACGAAGATGGCCGCCGACCTCCTGCGCCGCTTCCAGGCCCTGCGCCAGCACCTGGCGATCGTCGTCGACGAGTACGGGGGCACGGCCGGCATCGTCACCCTCGAGGACCTGCTCGAGGAGATCGTCGGCGAGATCCGCGACGAGTACGATCGCGAAGAGCGGCTCTTCGAGCTGATCGACGCCCGCTCGGCGCGCGTCGACGCCAAGATCGACCTCGAGGAGCTGGGCGAGATCGTCGGTCACACCTTCGTCGAGAGCGAGGAGGACTTCGAGAGCCTCGGCGGCCTGCTGCTCTACCACTCCGGCCGCATCCTCAAGCCCGGCGACGAGCTGACGCTCGATCCCTTCACTTTCCGCGTCGAGAGCGTCCAGCGCCAGCGCATCGCCAAGGTGATCATGATCAAGGACGGCCTCGCCGCCGACGTGCAGGCCGAGGGCAAGGCGGGGGCGGGAGGGGAGTCGTGATGCGCCGGCTGCGCCGCCACCTGCTGACGGGCATCCTCGTCACGCTGCCGACCGTGGTGACGATCTGGCTGCTCTGGCGCATCGTCGCCGCCGTCGACGGCATCCTCGATCCGGTGCAGCGCCGGCTCTACGGCATGGACATCCCCGGGGTCGGCCTGGCCGTCGTCTTCCTCGTGCTGCTGGTGGCCGGCGCGGTCGGCGGCAACTACCTGGGCCGCAAGCTGGTCGGGCTCTACCACCTCTTCGTGGTGCGCGTGCCGCTCGCGGGCAAGGTCTATCGCGCGGTGCAGCAGATCCTCGACGTCTTCCTGCGCGACAACACGCAGTCCTTCAAGAGCGTGGTCTGCGTGGAATTCCCCCGGCCGGGTGTCTGGGCCTTCGCCTTCGTCGCCAATACCACGCCGCCCGCCTGGGTGCCGGCCGACGGCCGCCGCTACCTGAACGTCTTCGTGCCGACGACCCCCAATCCCACCTCGGGCTTCCTGCTGCTCGTCCCCGAGTCCGAGGCCCGCGTCCTGCCCATCAGCGTCGAGGACGCCCTCAAGATCATCATCTCGGGCGGCGCCTGGGTGCCCGGCAGTCCCTTGCCTGCGGAGCCGCAGCCGTGAGCGAGCCGGTGAGCAGCCTGCGCGAGCGCCTCGAGGCCCTGCTCACCGCCGGCCGTGAGGCCGAGCTGGCGGCCCTGCTCGCCGAGCAACCCTCGGAGGAGTTGGAGGAGATCTTCACCGAGCTTGACAGCGACGAGCGCCAGGCCGTGCTGCGCCTGCTCGAGCCGGCCGCGGCCGCCGAGGTGCTGGGCGGCGTCGAGGAGGACATCCAGGAGGAGATCGCCGACGCGCTCAGCGAGCAGGAGCTGGCCGAGCTGGTCGAGGCGATGGACTCCGACGAGGCGGCCGACACGATCCGCCACCTCGAGCCGGCCGAGCAGGAGCGCGTGCTCGACCTGCTGCCCGCGGACACCGAGTCCGAAGTGCGCGGCCTGCTCCAGCACGAGGAGGACACGGCCGGCGACCTGATGATGGCCGAGCTGGCGGCCATCAACGAGAACGCCCTCGTCGCCGAGGCGATCGAGGAGCTGCGGGCGAAGGCCGACGAGATCCGGCAGCTCTACTCGATCTACCTCATCGACGGCGAGCGCCGCCTGCGCGGGCAGCTCGGCCTGCGCGAGCTGGTCATCGCCCGCCCGGGGATGCCGCTGAAGGCGCTGATGGAGCCGGTGCCCGTCACGCTGACGCCCGAGATGGACCAGGAAGAAGTAGCGGCGATCTTCCGCAAGTACGACCTCGTCTCGGCGCCGGTCGTGGACGCGGCCGGCGTGCTCGTCGGGCGGATCACCGCGGACGACGTCATGGACGTCCTCGCCGAGGAAGCCTGGGAGGACGCCTCGCGCTTCGCGGGCGTCGACAACCTCTCCACCCGCGCGCGCAACCTCTTCGCGGCGAGCGCGGGACGCCTGCCCTGGCTGGTCCTCGGCCTCGGCGGCGGGCTGCTCTCCGCGCGCATCCTCGCGCACTACCAGCTCGCGCTGAGCGAGGTGATCACCCTCGCCTTCTTCGTGCCGGTGATCACGGCGCTGGGCGGGAACATCGGCATCCAGTCCTCGACGCTCGTCGTGCGCGGCCTGGCCACGGGGGAGATCAAGCCCCACGCCCTGCCGCTGCGCCTGCTGCGCGAGCTGGGGATCTCCCTCTTCAACGGCCTGATCATCGGCCTGATCTCCTTCCTCGTCGTCTGGCTCTGGCTCGGCAATCCGGGGCTGGCGACCGTCGTCTCGCTCTCGATGCTGAGCGTGGTCATCTGGGCAACCACGACCGGCGCCCTCGTGCCCGTGCTCCTCGAGCGCTTCGGCCTCGACCCCGCCTATGCGACCGGCCCCTTCGTGACGACGACGAACGACATCGTCGACCTCACGCTCTACATGCTGGTCGCTCGCGCCCTGCGCTTCCTGCTGGTCTAGCCGTGGCTCTGCTCGCGAGCCGGGCGCGCGTCCTGCGCTGCTACGCCCTCGGCGAGACGAGCCTGATCGCGGTGCTGCTCACCGAGGAGGCTGGGCTCCTGCGCGCCGTCGGCAAGGGCGCGCGCGAGCTGAGGAGCCGCCTGCGCGGACTGCTCGCGCCCGGCGCCGCCCTCGACGTACAGGTCTACCTGAGGCCGCGCGGCGGCCTGCACCTGCTGCGCGAGGCGAGCGGGCGCCGGCCGCTGCCGCGCGCCGAGGCCGGGCTGGCCCCCCTCTGCCTGCGCCTGGCCGCGCTCGAACTCGTGGCGGCGACCACCGAGGAAGGGGAGGCGATGGCGGGCCTCTTTCCCCTGCTCGAGGAATTCCTCGCCCTCTACGAGACGGAAACGCCCCCCACGCCGGGCTGGAGCGCCTTCCTCGCCTTCGAGGCGGGCCTGCTCGCCCTGCACGGCGTCTCCGGCGGCGCCGACCTCGCGCGCTGCGGCCTCTGCGGCCGGCCGCTGGCGGCGGGCGAGACGCGCTTCCTGCCCGGCGAGGGCCTCTTCGCCTGCGGCGCCCACCCGGAGCCGGGAATGGCGCTTGCGCCCGAGGAGAGGGACTGGCTATTGTCGGTCTTCCGCGCGCAGCCCGCCGCGCTCGCCGCGCGGGAGATGCCGGAGGCCCTGCGCGTCCGCGTCGGCCGCGTGCTGCACCTCTCGCTCAGCCGCCACTTGCCCGGCTACAAGTCGCCGCGTTCGCTCGCGGTGCTGGGCAGTGCCCGGCGTGGAGACGCGGGTTCCCCCGCTGTCGAGGAGGAGGAGCCTTGAGCTACCAGGACATGATCCTGCGCCTGGCCCAGTTCTGGTCCGCGCAGGGCTGCACGCTGCTGCAGCCCTACAACTCCGAGGTGGGGGCGGGAACCTTCAACCCGGCCACCTTCCTGCGCGTGCTCGGGCCGGAGCCCTGGCGGGCGGCCTACGTCGAGCCCAGCCGCCGGCCCAAGGACGGGCGCTACGCCGAGAATCCGAATCGCCTGCAGCAGTTCGACCAGTACCAGGTCGTGCTCAAGCCCGAGCCCCCGGACGTGCAGGACCTCTATCTCGAGAGTCTGCGCACCATCGGCGTCGACCTCGATCGCCACGAGATCCGCTTCGTCGAGGACGACTGGGAGAGTCCCACGCTCGGCGCCGCGGGCCTCGGCTGGGAGGTCTGGCTGGACGGCATGGAGATCACGCAGTTCACCTACTTCCAGTCGGTGGGCGGCTACGAGCTGAAGCCGATCACCGCCGAGCTGACCTACGGCCTCATGCGCATCGCGATGTACCTGCAGGGCGTGGACCACGTGCTCAACCTCGACTGGGGCGGCGGCCTCACCTGGGGCCAGGTCAACGCCTCATTCGAGCGCGACTTCTCCGCCTTCAACTTCGAGCAGGCGGACGTGCCGCTGCACTTCGAGCTCTTCGCGCGCTTCGAGGCCGAGGCCCAGCGCCTGCTCGAGGCCGGCCTCGTCGCGCCGGGCTACGACTACGTGATCAAGTGCTCGCACGTCTTCAACGTGCTCGAGGCGCGCGGCGCGATCAGCGTCTCCGAGCGCACCGGCTACATCACGCGGGTGCGCAACCTGGCGCGGCGCGCGGCGCGTGCCTATCTCGCCCAGCGCGAGGCGCTCGGCTTCCCGCTGCTGGCGCCGGCCACGGAGGGACGCGATGGCCAGGGCTGACTTCCTGCTCGAGATCGGCTGCGAGGAGATCCCCGTCGCCTACATCGAGCCCGCGCTCGGGCAGCTCGCCGAGGGGCTGACGGCGCAACTGGCCGCCGCGCGCCTCGACCACGGCGCCGTGCAGCGCTTCGCCACCGCGCGGCGCCTCGCCCTGCTCGTCGAGAATCTCGCGCTCGCGCAGGTCGACCGCGAGGAGGAACTGACGGGTCCGCCCGTCGCCGCCGCCTTCAAAGACGGCTGGCCCACCCCGGCCGCCCTCGGCTTCGCGAAGAGCCAGGGCGTCGAGCTGGCGGCCTGCCATACCCTCGAGACCCCGCGCGGCGCCTACCTCGCCCTGTGCCGCCGCGTGCCGGGGCGGCCCGCCGCCGAGCTGCTCGCGGAGGGCCTGCCCGGCCTCATCCTCGGCCTGCGCTTTCCCAAGACGATGACCTGGGGCGACGGCGCGCTGCGCTTCGCGCGGCCCATCCGCTGGCTGGTCGCGCTGCTGGACGCGGAGGTCCTCCCGCTCGCGCTCGGCGGCCTGCAGGCCGGGCGCGTGAGCGCGGGGCGTCGCCAGACGGCGACGCCCACCGTCGCGATCCCCCGCGCCGCGGGCTACGCCGAGGCGCTGCGGAGCGCGGGCGTCGAGCCCGACCCCGCGCGGCGGCGGGGGCAGGCCCTCGCCAGCGCCCGCGCCTGTGCCGAGGCGCTCGGCGCGCGGCTCGTCGAGGACGAGGAGCTCGCCGACACGGTCAACTACCTCAGCGAGTGGCCCGTCGCCCTGGCCGGCAGCTTCGCGCCCGAGCTACTCGCGCTGCCGCGCGAGGTCGTGACGACGGCGATGAAGGCGCACCAGCGCTACTTCTCCGTCGAAGACGCGGCGGGGCGCCTCGCGCCGCATTTCATCGTCATCCTCAACGGCGAGCGGCCCGATCCGGCGGAGCTCCGGCGCGGCAACGAGCGCGTGCTCGCCGCGCGGCTCGCCGACGCGCGTTTCTACTGGGAGGAGGACCGCCGCAGCGGGCTCGCGGGCCTGCGCGAGCGCCTCGACGCCGTCGTCTGGATCGAGGGCTTCGGCAGCCTGGGCGAGCGCAGCGAGCGCCTGCGCGCGCTCGCCGCTCGGCTGGTGGACGCGCTGCCCGCGCTCGCGCTGGACCGCGAGGCCCTCGACTGGGCGGCGCGCTTCTGCAAGGTCGATCTCGCCAGCGAGATGATCAAGGACGGCAAGGAGTTCACCAAGCTCCAGGGCCTGATGGGCCGCGAGTACGCCCTCGCCGAGGGCGCGCCGCCCGCGCGCGCGGCGCTGCTGTTCGAGCACGTCCTGCCCCGCCAAGCGGGCGACGGCCTGCCCGCCTCCCGCGAGGGCGCGCTGCTGGCGCTCGCCGATCGCCTGGACGCCGTCGCCGGCCTCTGGCAGGCGGGCTTCGCGCCCACGGGGTCGAAGGATCCCTATGCCTTGCGCCGCCAGGCCCTGGCCTGCCTGCGCCTGCTGATCGAGAAGGAGCTGCCGCTGCGCCTGGACGCCCTGATCGCCGCGGCCCTGGCGGGCTATCCGGCGGCCGACGCGAGCGCGCTTGCCCCGGCCCTGCTCGATTTCTTCCTCGGCCGCTTCGAGGGGCTGATGGAAGAGGCGGGCGTCGCTCCGGACGTCTTCAACGCCGTGGTGGAGAGCGGCGAGCTGCGGGTGCTGGACCTGAGGGCGCGCGCCCTGGCGCTCAACGCTCTGCGCGGCGACGCCGCGTTCGAGCGGCTGGTGATCGGCGCGCGCCGCGTCGTGAACATCCTCGCCAAGGAGGGCCAGGCGAGCGACGCCGGGGCCGCGGGCGCCGACCTCGCGACCTGGGCGGCCGGGGGGGGCGCCCTGCCCTACGGGTATCGCCCGGAGGCGCTGCGCGAGCCGGCCGAGCAGGCGCTGCATGCCGCGGTGGCTTCGGCGGCGCCCGCTCTCGCGGCGGCGGCCGCGGCCCGCCGCTACGAGGGCGCCTACCGAGATCTGGCCGGACTGAGCGGCGCCATCGCCGCCTACTTCGACGGGGTCATGGTCAATGCCGAGGATCCGGCCCTGCGGGCCAACCGGCTGGCCTTCCTGCACAATCTCGCCCAGCTGTTTCTCCACTTCGCAAACTTCGCCCGGGTCGTGCTCGAGGGGGAGCGGGAGAGCGTCCCGGGTCGCTAGGCGGCGGCTGCGGGCATGCATGGGAGGGGGAGGGCTGTCAAGCCCCTTGTGGGGCCCTTTGGCGTCCGACCGGCATTACCGCGCCGCGACTTGACTTCGCAAACCCCGGACGCTTAGACTATTAGCACTCGGATTGGGTCTTCGTGTCTGGACCCGTGATGCAGGTCGGGACTTGCCAAGCCTTCCTGAAGCCTGAGCGGCGGGGACAGAGACTCCCGGAACTGGGGGCGGCCATCCTGCGGTGCCGCTGCAATTCCGGGCGGGGGCCCCCGTCCCGGGTCCCAACGGTCTCGGGGGAACGGAGTTCCAGGCCGAGTAGCCCCACGGGCCGGTCCGGATCTGGCCCGACTGAATCGTCTCGAAACAACCTTGCCTCAATTGGGGGGTAATAATGAAGAGGATCCTCTCTCTGACCCTTAGCCTCGCGCTGGTGCTGACGGCGGCGAGTGCCGGGTTCGCGCGGGATGTCGCCAAGGACACCCGTCTGAACTTCGAGCATCTCGGCTCCCCGCTGGAGCCCATCTCGACCACGGGCATGCGGGCAGACACGTTCTTCCTGTTTGCTGGGTCGGGCCCGGGTTCCTACGGTTCCGCGGGCACCAACGCGCGTGGCTTCACCTTCGACAACGCCGGCGGTCCGGCCACGGCTGGGTGGACGACCGTGGACGTGACGGCGCAGCCGGATGCCTACTGGCACCTGCAGGCGCTGACCCTGAGCAACGGCCACGCCACGGACTTCCAGTCGGCGGCCGGCCTGCCTCCGACGGGCGGCCCGGGCGGCGATACCGTGAACGACTACGCCTGGTGGTGCGGCCGTGCGAACGTCTGCGGCTGGATCAACCCCACCGGTTACGGCGGCGGCTGGAACCAGTGGCTCGAGCTCACGGTCCCGGTGGCGGCGACTGCCGGCAGCCTCGAGTTCGACTACGTCGGCGACTTCGAGGGCGATGTCTACGACTTCTTCACGCTGTACTCGAAGACCGGCGCCAACGATCCCGTCGAGCTGCTGAGCAACGCGGTCAGCGGCGAGCAGATCGTGACCCACTACGGGCCGATCGCCTTCGGGAACATCGACAAGCTGATCTTCGCCTTCGTGTCCGACGGCGGCTGGTCCGACGAGGACGGTTCCTTCATCACCGACATCGGTGCCGTGTGGATCGACAACATCGAGATCGACTACACCGGTGCGACGGACGTCGCGTGGAACTTCGAGAGCGGTAACGAGGCGGACTTCCCCGCGCTCGATGCCACCTTCCCCGCGGGTGCCGGCGCCTACGGCGCGCTGTATGCGAACCTGTTCTCCGAGGACATCTGCATCACGAACTCGACCTACGCCTGGGCGTTCTTCGATCTGAACACGACGAACCCCGAGTACCCGATCCCGGTGACTCCCTACGGTCCGCCGTACTTCGAGAACGGCATCCAGAGCCCGATGCTGGAGAAGGCGCACATGCTGGGCGACCCCGTCGGCATGAGCTTCAACGATGCCCACGGGTCGAACTCCCAGTTCGTGTTCAGCATCCTGGTCTACTGGGACATGCCGCTCAACACGCTGGTGTTCCTCCAGTCCGACGTGGCGGCGCGCACCGTCGAGGTGCCCTGCCTCGGCCAGTGGGCGAACAACAACATTGTGTACTACGGCGGCGGCATCACGGCGTGGCTGACCCATACCCGGGACTACACGCTGCAGCTGGCGACTTCGGCGGGGGCCGGCAACACCATCGATGGTGCCGTTCTCCGTCTGAAGACCCTCGACATGTGTCCCTTCTGGTGCAACGTCTACGGCGATGGTACCGGTCACACGCCCGCGCCCTACATGGATGTCATTTCCGCGCGCTTGATCAACACCTCGTCGATCGCCTGGGACATCGATGTCTTCCATCGCTTCCAGGACAACTTCCCCGAAGTGGGCGGCACGGTCCGGATCGACAGCGCCATCGACGTCCAGCCGGTCAGCGGCACGACCCTGGTCATCGGCGACTCCACGAAGATCAAGCTGAACATGGACGGCAACGGCGGCATCAAGCAGGACCTCACGAGTGTTCCTGGCGAGACCCGTCCGAGCCTGTACATGCACTTCCGCGTGGCGGCCGGCCCGCACGCGGGGTCCACGAGCGCGTTGATGAGCGACCCGGATGCCACCGACGGCATCTACTCGCCTCGCATCGGCACGACCGTCGTGAACGGCGAGACCTGGAACGTCGCGGTTGCTGATACCGCGCGCTACCAGGGCACCATCAGCCCGGGCTCGTATGCCTTCGACCTCGCGGAGGACTACTTCGTGGCGGGCGATGTCATCCAGCTGTACTACAAGGGCACCGCGGTCGACAACACGATGCAGACGCGTCCGGCTTGGGCCGAGAGCAGCAACCCCGATCTGCGTTCGTACTACATCGTGCGCTGCCTGCCGACGGCGGGTGCGACGATGCTGCTGTGCGACGACGATTTCGGGAATCAGCCCTGGTGGGACGAGGCGTTCCTGTACAACGGCTACGCCGGTTACGACGTCTACGCGACCCAGGCGCCGAGCTCCGGTCTGCACAACGGTCTCGGTGGCCGTGCGGAGGTCGGGGACATCGACCAGTACGACGTGATCGTGTGGGACAGCGGCGATCTGCCCAGCTACACGATCCAGAACGCGCTGCCCGACGACCTGACCTTCGACGACGTGCTGCTGGACGACTGGCTCAGGAACAGCGCCAAGAACACCTGCCTCTGGGTGATGGGCAACGAAGTGGCCAACGACCTCGATAACGAGGCGAGCTTCCTGAACATCAACCTGGGCGCGACGCACATCCTGGACGGTAGCCACTACAACGACGTGACCGGCATCCTGGTGCCGCAGGTGAAGTCGGTGCATCCGGCCCTGCTGATCGGCGGCCAGCAGCCCACCTTCCGGGTGGACGCCGGCTGTCCGTTCGTGCGCAACCTGGACCTCGTCGAGAAGAACGACGCCATGGCCGTCGATGCGATGGCCTGGAGCGTCGTCACGGGTGCTCCCACCTCGCGTGCGGGCATCTACAACACGGACCCGGATGGCAACGGCTTGATCACGAGCCCGGGCGGCTACACCAACCGGACGCTGTTCAACCCGTTCGGCTACTACGAGGTCTGGGACGAGGGCTTCGGCATTCCGCAGGGCTACGACTACGCGCGCCGTATGGTCGGCGACGTGCTGACGAACCTCTGTGGCTTCGAAGCCAACTCCACCCCGAACAACGCGGGTGAGGTGCCGGCGAGCTTCGCGCTCAAGGGCAACTTCCCCAACCCCTTCAACCCCAAGACCACGATTCGCTTCGCCCTCGCTGCCAGCGAGCACGTGCACCTGAACGTGTACGATCTCGGCGGCCGCCTGGTGAAGACTCTGGTTGACGAGCCGATGACGGCCGCCAACCACGAGGTGGTTTGGGACGGCACCGACAGCGGCGGCGCCAAGGTCGCCAGCGGCGTGTACTTCTACAAGCTCGTCGCGGGTGATTTCAACGCCACCGAGAAGATGGTGATGCTCAAGTAGAGCGCTCGCCTGCATCCTCTCGCGCGCGAACAACGCGCGCGACCCGGATGCAAGCTCGCTTGCGAGGCAGAGAGGGGGAGCCGCAAGGCTCCCCCTTTTTCTTGCGCTCGCGCGCGCCCTCTTGCGCTCGAAACAACGAGCGCGACCCGGGGCGCGCTCGCTTGCGGCCATGCCGCAACGGCTTGGGCGGCATCGGATTGCCGGGTTTGCCCAGGCGGCGGCGATGGGCTATGCTTAGCTGGCTTACCCCTGTAGCGCTCCCGCGGCGGCAGCCGCAGCCGATCGGGAGATGAAGATGCGCCGTTCGTCGCTCGCGTTCGTCACGCTGTTTGCGATCGGGTTCGCCGCGCCGGGTCTGGGCCGGGAGCCGGGGCCCCAGGAGCGGATCTTCTTCACGAGCGAGCCGCCTCCGGTCGAGTCCGCGCCCGCCGACCTGCGCGCCGACACGCTCTTCCTCTTCGCCGCTTCGGGGCCGGGCGCCTACGGGACGCCGGGCACCAACGCGCGCGGCTTCTCGTTCGACGACGGCGCCGGCGGCCCCGCCGCGGCGGGCTGGACGCCGGTCGACGTCACGGCCCAGACGGACACCTACTGGCACCTCCAGGATCTCTACCTCAGCCACGGCCACGGGACGGACTTCGCCGCCGCCGACGACTTCGCCGACGGCGGCCCGACGGCCGGCAACGACTACGCCTGGTGGTGCGGCCGCTCGGGGGCCTGCGGCTGGGCGCATCCGATCGGATACGGGGACGGCTGGAACCAGTGGCTGGTCCTCGCGGTGCCGGAGGCGGCCACCGGCGGCACGCTGGAGTTCGACTACGTCGCCGACTTCGAGGGGGACGTCTACGACTACTTCACGCTCTACGCGCAGAGCGCGGAGGGCGAGCTGAGCGAGCTGCTCGACAACCATGTCTCGGGCGAGCAGGATGTTCGCCACTACGGCCCCCTCGCCTTCGGCGAGGTCGCGGCCTTGATCTTCGCCTTCGTCTCCGACGGGGCGTGGTCGGACGAGGACGGCTCCTACGTCTCCGATGTCGGCGCGGTCTGGCTCGACAACTTCGAGCTGGACTACACGGGCGCCCCGGACGTGGCCTGGGACTTCGAGAGCGGCGTCGAGTCCGATTTCCCGGCCCTGACGGCGAGCTGGCCGGCGGGCGCCGGCGCCTACGGCGCTCTCTACCGCAGCCTGTTCTCCGAAGACCAGTGCATCGTCAACTCGAGCTACGCCTGGGCTTTCTTCGATCTGGGCACGACGAACCCCGAGTATCCGATTCCCGTGATCCCCTACGGGCCGCCCTACGTGGACAACGGGATCGTCAGCCCGGTGCTGGACCGGGCGCACTCCCTCGGCGATCCGGTCGGGGAGCCCATGGACGATGTCTGGCACGGGCCCAGCCATCTCCTCGTGCGCTGCATGACCTACTTCGACCTGCCGCTGGAGGCGCTGATCTTCTGCGAAGTCGAGGTGCAGGCTGCCGTCAGCGAGTTTCCCTGTCTAGGCGAGTGGGAGTACGGTGGCGGCGTGTACTACGGCGGCGGTGTGGTCGCCTGGCTGAGTTGGACCCGCGACCGCACGCTGCAGCTGTTGAGTTCGGCGGGTCCGCACAACATCGTCGGCGCGCGCGTCAGGTATCGCGTGATGGACATGTGTCCCTTCTGGTGCAACGATTACGGCGATGGTACCGGTCACACGCCGGCGCCCTACTTCGACACGATCAGCGTGATGGTTATCAACGGCTCTCCGGCGAACTGGAGCGTGGACAGCTGGTGGCGCTTCCAGGACAACTTCCCGGAGGCGAACGGCAAGGTCCGCATCGACAGCGCCATCGACGTCCAGCCGTACAGCGGCACGACGTTGGTCATCGGCGACTCCACGCTGATCAAGCTGAACATGAGCGGATACGGCGGCATCCGGGGCGACTACCTGAGCGTTCCGGGCCAGGTGCGTCCCAGCCTGTACCTGCACTCGCGCGTGGTCGCGGGCCCGAATGTGGGCAGCACGAGCCCGGCGATGGGCGATCCCGATGCCAGCGATGGCATCTACTCGCCGCGCATCGGCACCGCTGTCGTCAATGGCGAGACGTGGAACGTCGCGGTTGCCGACACCGCGCGCTACCAGGGCGCGATCAGTCCCCACTGGTATGCCTTCGACTTCGCCGAGGACTTCTTCATGCCGGGCGACATCATCCAGCACTACTACAAGGGGATTGCTGTCGATAACACGGTGCAGACGCGTCCGGGATCGGCCGAGAGCAGCAACCCCGAACTCCGCAACTACTACGTCGTGCGCTGCCTGCCGACGGCGGGCGCGACCCTGCTCTTCGTCGAGGATGGCCGTCTGGTCAGCGGCTACTACCAGGGCGAACCGACTGCGGACCAGCGAATCGCCGGCTACTGGCAGGAGGCCTTCCGCTACAACGGCTACTCCGGCTACGACATCTACACGACCCAGGCCCCCAGTTCGGGATTGCACAATGGTCTGGGCGGTCGCGCCGAGATCGGCGACATCGATCAGTACGAGGTGATCGTCTGGGACAGCGGCGATCTGCCCTCGTTCACGATCCAGAACGCGCTGCCCGACGATCTGGCCTTCGACGACGTGCTCCTGGACGACTGGCTCAGGAACAGCGCCCACAACACCTGCCTCTGGGTGATGGGCACCGAGGTGGCCAACGATCTCGATGACGAGCCGAGCTTCCTGAACGTGACGCTGGGCGCGACGCACATCCTGGACGGTAGCCACTACAACGACGTGACCGGCATCCTGGCGCCGCAGGTGAAGTCGGTGCATCCGGCCCTTTCGATCGGCGGCCAGCAGCCCAGCTTCCGGGTGGACGCCGGCTGTCCGTTCCCGCGCAACCTGGACCTCGTCGAGAAGAACGACGCGCTGGCTCAGGACGCGATGGCCTGGAGCGTCACCACCGGTGTCCCGAGCGCGCGGGCGGGCATCTACAACCTGGACCCGGACGGCGACGGCGAGATCACGAGCCCGGGCGGCTTCACGAACCGGACGCTGTTCAACCCGTTCAGCTACTACCAGGTTCGGGACGAGGGCTTCGGCGTTCCCCAGGGCTACGACTACGCGCGCCGTCTGGTCGGCGACGTGCTGTCGAGCCTCTGCGGCTTCGCGCCCAACGGCCAACCAGATGGTGCCGACCTCGCGCCTGCGCGCACGGCCCTGGCCGGCGCCTATCCCAATCCCTTCAACCCGTCGACGGCGATCCGCTTCGCGCTCGCCCAGCCGGAACGCGTTCACCTGGAGGTCTTCGACCTTGGCGGCCGGCGCGTGCGGACCCTGGTCGACGGGCCGCTGCCGGCGGCGCAGCACGAAGCGATCTGGGACGGCGCCGACGCAGTCGGCCACCGACTGCCGAGCGGGGTCTACTTCGCGCGGCTCGTGGCGGGGGACTACCGGGCCAGCGCGAAGCTGGTGCTGCTCAAGTGATTCGCTCCCCTCGCGGCTAGCCGCCCGGGAGGTCTGCCCGCGGTCGCAACGACGACCGCGGCGCAGGTGCCCCGGGGCGCCGTTTCGCGCCGGGAGCCACCCCCCGTATCGCCCCCGACGCCCACCCGGCACGCTGCCCGACGCCCCCGGGTCGGGGCGGCGACCCGCCGGCGGGTTCCGGGCTTCGGGGTTGACTTTGAAACGGGCTAAAACCTATATTGCACACGCTTTACCCCACTCAGACCTGCCCCTGCCCTGAGTCTCCACCTGCCGTGTGGAAGGAGTGGACCATCATGCTGGGGATCGACCGCCGCCTGCGGAGCGCTCTGCTCGTCGCCGCGGGCGTCGCGCTCGCCGCCGGTCTCGGCTGCCGTCGCGAACTGCCGGAGCTCTTCGACCGCAACAAGGCTCCGGAGACCTATGTGACCGCCGCACCGGTGGAGTCCCTCTTCGACGGCTTCCGCGTCAACCTCAGCTGGTACGGCCTCGACCCGGACGGGGAGATCGCCTACTTCCTCTGGGCTTGGACCGACTCTTCGCGCGCCTACTTCTCGGCCTGGAATCCCGAGAATCGCGCCGAGGACCGCATCCTGCGCGAGGGCCTCTTCGACGCCACCCACCTGACGACGCGCAACGACTCGCTCTTCACCATCCAGGCCAACGACAACGGCGGCACCTCGCGCGACGTGACGTTCAACATCACCGCCGTCGACGACCAGGGCAAGCGCGACCCGGTGCCCGCGCGCCTGTACTTCTTCGGCAGCGTCGACAGCCGCCCGCAGGTCATCTGGCTGCAGGAGCCGCCGGACACGCTCGACGCCGGCGAGTCCTTCGCCTGCCGCTTCACGGCCACGACGAAGAACGGCTACATACTGGGTTACAAGTGGGCCTCCGGCGCCGACCCCGCCTTCGAGCCGCGCAACAAGAGCGGCGACCAGATCTGGACCCACCAGATCGAGGACGACTGTGCGAACGTGCCGGCCGAGTATTGCGGCTACCAGGATTCGACGGCGATCACGCTCAGCTTCACCAACGACATCGGTGGCGCCGACGCCGACATGGTCCAGTTCTACAAGTTCGGCACCTTCCTCATCAAGGCGAGGGCCGTCGACCTGGCCGGGGTCGAGTCGGAGCTGAACACGACCGTCGGCAGCCTGAGGGGAGCGGTCGCGCCCATCCTCAACCGGGACCCGGACACGCGCCTGCGGCCCTGGGACGGCGCCGAGGACTACCCGGTCTTCGTCCGCTACAAGCAGACGAGCGATTCACCCTACACGAGCTACGGCCTCAACGCCGTGCTCGTCGACACGCTGCCGGACGGCAGCCCCGCCCCGCCCGGCTTCCACTACGCCGTGCGCGAGACCGTGCCCTGGGGCGAGGCGACCTGGATCCGCTTCTTCTGGCAGGGCTGGGATTACGACGACCCGATCATCGCCGCCGATCCCGAGGACATCGTCGGCGCGGAACAGGACACGATCAAGACCCGCTTCCAGATGAGCTACGCCTGGACGAAGCTGAATCTGACGAACGGCTTCCCCTTCACCGCCAACTCGAACGGGCGCTATCCCGCGGGCGGTCGGCTCGGCTATCCCGAGCAGCTCGAGTTCGCGGCCTTCGGCGAAGCGGGGAGCGACTTCGAGATGAACATCCTGCCCGTGGACTACACGGTCTACGGCTATGCCCAGGACTACTTCGAGCGCGTCGACGGCACGCCGGTCTCCGTCACCTTCACCGGCGGCTACTCCTCGTTCGTCGACAGCATCCTGGTCGGCGCCGTGGGCTCCACCACGGCCGTCAATCTCACGACGCTGCCGGCGGGCGACCCAGTCCGCATCGCGCTGCATCCTTCGCCGATCCCCTTCACGGGGGAGCTGGTCACCTGGGATCCCGTCACGCGCACGTTCAGGCTCGAGCCGAGCGCGGTGAGTGGCACGTTCCCGAACATCACGAACGAGTTCAACCTGACGCTGACCTTCTTCGGTCACGACGATCCTCGCAACGGCCAGTACGCCCAGCTCGGCCGCGGGCGCTGGGATCTGATCGACCCGGACTACCCGTTCAGCAGTTTCCAGTTCGTCCCCGATGTCTTCGAGCCGGCGAACCAGACGACCGTCCAGTTCTGGAAGGACGTCTTCCCGGGCAACGCGCTCCCGCCCGCGGAGGGCAGCTTCACGGTCCAGCTCCGCATCCGCGAGACCTTCTGGTTCGAGGCGCCGCCGACGCCGGCCTACCTCGGCCCGAAGACCTTCCAGGCGGAGTTCTGCAACACGATTCCCTCCCAGGTCGTCACCGAGCTGATCGAGGAATCGGCGCAGCGCCAGATCGGTCTGACCAACATCGGCCGGGTCAGCCGCCCGCTGCGCGCCCAGATCGACATCCAGTACGTGCCCTACCTCTAGCCCCAGGGGAGGGCGACCGGCCCCTGCGGGGGTCGCAACGCGGGAAGCGAGCCATGATCGGAAACAGGATCTTCGCCGTCTTCGCAGCCGCCGCGGTCGTGATCGCTGGGGTGGTGGGCTGCGACAATCCGGAGACGACCGAGAAGCCGAATCGGCCGCCGGAGGTCACGCTCTCGAGCGGTCCCGCCAACGGCGCCGGCAACGTCAACTACAAGGTGCACTTCTACTGGCACGGCTACGACCCGGACGGCCGCGTCGAGAACTTCGAGTACCTCGTCACGAATGACGAGGTGACCGGTTCCCTGATCATCGACGAGGACATCTACGAGCGGCTCGCCGCACTCGATGCCGCCTTCCCTGAGGTCGACTACCGCTGGCGCGCGATCGAGGTGCACGACACGATCCTCTCCGTGACCGCCGATTCGATCCCGGATCCCGGCGACGACGACGACGCGATCTACTTCTACGGCGACGACCGCTTCCTCTTCCGCGCGCACCACACCTTCTTCATCCGGGCCGTCGACGAGGACGGCGCCATCTCGGAGCGGCCGGCGCACCGCACCTTCACGGCGACGACCATCGCGCCCGAGGTGAAGATCAACCATCCCTCGGACATCGGGGGCATCGGCGGCTACGATGACCTGCCCCCGGACGTTTTCTTCCGCTGGACCGGCAACGATTCGGTGGGGGACGGCACGGTGATCGAGCCGGACTCGACCCGCTTCGCCCTGCTCAAGCGCGGGGACCTCGGCCTGGACACCCAGTTCAGCGGCCGCCTGCTCGACTTCCCCGATTCGCTCTGGAGCGTCTGGCGCGGCTGGGACCAGGTCGACTCGCTCGACGAGAACATCGGCGGCAGGCGCGCCCTCATCACGGGCCTGACCCCCTCCTCGCAGGGCGGCGGCGCCGGCCGCTATCTCTTCTTCGTGCAGGCCAAGGACGAGGCCGGCGCCATCTCCAGCCACTACGAGGACGGCAAGAACCTGCGCAAGTTGCGCATCGTCTCCAGCCTGGCGCCGCGGGTGACGATCAGCGAGCGCACCCTCGGCGTGCGGGTGAGCAGCATCAGCCAGAGCTACGACTACACGATCGCCGAGAACCAGCCGCTGCAGCTCAGCTGGTCGGCCTCGGCATCCGAGTACGGCAGCGAGATCACCGGCTACCGCTACGGCTGGGACATCCTCGACTCGGCCAACGACGAGGAGTGGAGCAGCTGGGCGCTGACCAACACGGCCACCCAAGCTGTCTTCGTCTCCGGCAGTCACAGCTTCTGGCTCGAAGCGCGCGACTACAGCGGCACGACGACCCGCATCGTCTACCGCTTCGTCATCGTGCCCTTCACGATGGAGCGCGAGCTGCTCTTCATCGACGACTACACCAACGTGCCCACGGAAAACCCGCTCCAGGGCTGGCCACTGGGCCAGCCCTACACCTGGGGTACCTTCCCGCACAACAACGATCAGCAGAAGGCCTTCTGGGACACCATCCTCCCCGAGTACTCGGGCTACGATCCCGTCGTCGACTTCTTCCGGGTGACCACCGTCAACCGCGTCCCGCCCTTCGAGACGGTGGCCGTCTACAAGCGTCTGCTCTGGGAGGTGAAGGAGGTCCAGCCGACGGAGTCGGGCCTCGGTCGCATCTCGCGCTTCGTGGACGTCTTCCGGGTGAGCACGGTTCCCTTCGACTTCCTGTCGGCCTTCCTGGATCGCGGCGGGCAGCTCCTGCTCTGCGGGGGCAACCCCGTTCTCGCCATGCTGCCGACGACGGGCGACATGGGCAACGAGGACTACGAGCGCCGGATGCCGATGGCCTTCCTGAAGCACCTCGGCTACTCGCAGGGCTCGTCCAGCGAGTCGCAGGCCGCGGTCGGCCGCTTCCTGCCCTTCAAGCACTTCGGCCTCGATGCCGTGGTGAAGGGGACCGACCAGGACCCGCGTTCCTTCGACTGGGCCGGACCCGACTGGAAGACGAACCGCCAGTTCTGGGGCCTCTACGGCGCCGGCTACCCGGGCAATGAGCTCGCGCAGTTCCCCAACACCGTGGGCTGGACGCCGGGCGACACCCTGCGCTTCCTCCCCCAGGTCTACCAGTGGTTCAACGCGGCGGGCCAGTTCTTCAACAGCTCCGACCCGTCCGCCGTGAATTGCACGGGAGAGGTGTCGCGCGCCTTCGGCCTCAGCTCGGTCGAGATCTACAACTGGGACTTCTTCCGCGTCCAGTTCGAACCGCCCCTCAACTACCGGACGAGCAAGTACATCCCCCTGCTCACCTACGTGTCGGCCGACCCGGAGACGCGCTGGGGCGCGACGCCCAGCCCGGACATGTGCTATCTGACTCCCGGCGGCGAGCACCACGATGAGGCGGGCTACGCGCTGACGCCGCCTGGCCAACACGCGATCGCGGTGGTCGGACTGCAGAACCCCGCGTCGCCGAGCGTGCTGATCGGTTTTCCGCCCTACTACCTGGCGCCGGACGAGGCCCAGGGTTTGATCGACCACATCCTCATCGACATGTTCGGGATGACCAAGTGACTTGGACGGAGGGATGCCGCAGCATTCGGGAGTGGGACCTGAACACCGCGGCCCCTCCGTCGCTCCATCGATGCTCGGCGGCGCGGCGGCCGGAGCGAGGGAGGACGAAGACTTGAAGAGACACAGCGCGTGGCACACCCGTGGGGCGATCGGCGTCGCCCTCCTGCTCGTCCTGGCGGGGACGGCCCCGGCCCAGCTCTGCGATCCGGAGGACATGCCGCCGCCGGCCGCCTTCGCCGACACGCTGCTCCTGCCCGGTCCGGACTGGGAGATGATTCCCTTCTACCCGGTCGGCGGCACCCGCCTGGACGAGGTCGACAACGCCCACTACACGGTCGAGACGGAATTCCGCTACTTCGGCATCCCCGCCGAGCCCGACGATACCGAGGAGATGCCGGCGCACTACTTCCTGCCCATCGGCTGGCGCACGCGCGACATGCTGAGCTTCCGCTGGGCGCGGCCGGCGAGCACGCAGATCGTGCGGGCGCCATCGCTGCGTTCCGGCGGCGTGTGGGTGCCCGATCCGGCGGGCAGCACGCCGGCGGACACCGTCCTCGTCTCGCCGCGGATGAGCGTCTACGGCCGGTACACGGGCAGCCGCGACCAGGTCTTCACCTTCGAGTACAGCTTCGGCGCGCGCTTCCAGGGCGATCGCGTGCTCAGCCCGCTCGATCCCGATCTGCAGGCCTGGAGCGCGAGCAGTCACACGGTGGGCGGCGAGCGCTGGTACGACACGCCCCAGTACTTCACGCCGATCGGCGGCAGCATCACGATCACGAGCATCCTGAGCTGGAAGGAATCCTACGGCCCGGACATCGAGCACAGCTACGCGCCGGGCGATGCCCGGCTCAGCGGACGCATCAACCTCTACTCCCGCTACACGCGCGTCGCCGCCGACTCGGTGCGGCTGGACGAGACGAACATCCACTGCGCCCACGGGCTCTTCCCGGACGCCTGGTATCCGAGCGGCACCTGGAATCCCGAGACCGATCCGTCCGCCTACGGCCTCTACGTCTCCTTCTCGCCGGGCGTGATGGGCGATCAGTTCCGCTGGCGGCTCGTCGTCGAGGAGATCGACGGTTACCTCGTCTGGCGTGAGCTGGCGGGAAGCGGCGAGGGGTGGGTGAACATCTGGAAGATCTCCTACAACGAGGAGCGCGACAAGGAGTACTGGTGGTGGATCGGCGGGGAGTTCAGCCCCACGGCGCCGCCGCCTTACTACGGCTACGATCCCGCCACCTTGACGCCGGTCTTCGCGGGCAGCGACGAGCTGCTCTTCCTCGACTTCGACGTGCACAACGGCTTCGCCTACAACTACGCCATCACCACCTTCGATCGCGGTTTCCGGCCGAACAGCGGCGAGAACAACCACTACCTGCTCAGCAGCACGCCCAAAGAATCGCTGCACACGGTGGCGCAGAGCCTGGTCTTCAACAAGCCGGCCGACGACAAGCTCGAGCGCAGCGTCTACGCGGTACCCAACCCGCTGCGCTCGGGCAAGAGCGCCTTCGACGACCCGAACTACCACAACTTCCCGGGCGCCGTGGTGCGCTTCGTGGGGGTCACCGCCCAGACGACCCTCAGGGTCTACTCCCTCGCGGGCGACCTCCTGTTCGAGGCCGAGAACCGCGATCCGAGCACGTGCAACATCGTCTGGGACACGCGCAACCAGCAGGGCGAGCTGGTGGCGTCGGGGGTCTACCTCTACCGCGCCGAGGGCGCCGGGGACGACGAGGAGTACGGCCGGTTGGTGATCATCCGCTAGCTTCCGGGGCGCGGCTCGGGGCCCCGGCCGCTGGCCGAGGAGGATCGATGGCGAGCGTTCGGCGTCGGTGGCGCAGCGTGGAGCCGCTGCTGCTGGCGGTGGCGATCGCCCTGGCCGGCTGCAGCGCCGAGTACGACGACGTCCCGCTCGCGAACCGGGCGCCGATCATCCACCTCTCGAGCGGCCCCCTCGAGGGGGAGCCGGACGCCAACTACCGGGTTCACTTCTACTGGAACGGGCACGACCCGGATGGGCGCGTGGACCGCTACCAGTTCCTGATCACCGACGATGAGATCACCGGGTCACTGCTCATCGACGAGGACATCTACGCACGCCTGGCGGCTCTGGGCTACGAGTGGCAGGACGTCTGGGCGCACGACAGCATCTTCTCGGTGACGGCGGACTCGATCCCCGATCCGGCCAGCAACCCCGCGGACTCGATCTACCTCTACGGCGACCGCTTCCTCTTCCGCGCCCAGCACACCTTCTTCATCCGCGCGGTCGACGAGGCCGGCCTCTGGTCGCGGCTGCCCGAGCACCGCAGCTTCACGGCGACGAACATCGCGCCCGAGGTCAAGATCGTCTTCCCGCTCGATCTGGGCGGGGTCGGCGGCTACGACGGCCTGCCCCCGGACATCTTCTTCCGCTGGACGGGCAACGACTCGGTGGGCAACGGCACGGTGATCGAGCCCGATTCGACGCGCTTCGCGCTGCTCCTGCGGGGAGACCTCGGCCTGAACAACCAGCAGAGCGGCCTGCTCCTCGAATTCCCGCCTGCCCTGTGGAGCCCCTGGCGCCACTGGAACGAGGTCGACAGCCTCAATCCCGCCATCGGCGGCCGCCAGGCGCTCGTCGAAGACCTGACGCCGGTCTCGCAGGGCGGCAATGCCGGCTACTACCTGTTCTTCGTCCAGGCCAAGGACGAGGCCGGCGCCATCACGAGCCACTTCCAGGACGGCAAGAACCTGCGCAAGCTGCGCATCGTCGGCAGCCTGCAGCCGCGCCTGGTGATTCGCGAGGCCTCGCTGGGCACCAACGTCTCCAGCCACGACATGACCTGGGACTACAGCATCGCCGCCGACCAGCCGCTGAACCTCACCTGGTCGGCGTCGGCGGGTGAGTACGGCAGCGAGATCACCGGCTACCGCTATGGTTGGGACATCCTCGACGTGAGCAATGACGAGGAGTGGTCGAGCTGGTCGCTCGGCAACACGGCGACCGCGGCGAGCTTCCCCAGCGGCACGCACAGCTTCACCCTCGAGGCGCGCGACTACAGCGGGCGGGCGACGCGGATCGTCTACCGCTTCGTCGTGGTCCCCTTCACGATGGACTACGACCTGCTGCTCGTCGACGACTACGACAACACGCCCGTTGCCAATCCCTACCAGGGCTGGCCGCTGGGGCCGCCCTTCACCTGGGGCACCTTCCCGCACGACAACGCGCAGCAGCTCGCGTGGTGGGAGGCGATCCTCGGGGAGTACCCCGATTTCGTGGTCGGGCGCGATTTCTTCCGCGTGACGATCGTCGACCGCGCGCCCTACATCCAGGTGCTGGCCGCCTACCGGCGCGTGATCTGGGAAGTGCGCGAAGGGGAACCCGGCGCCTCGGGGTTGGCGCGCATCGCGGCGATGATCGACCCCTACACCGTGCAGGGCGCGGTGCCCTTCGACTACGTCAGCGCCTTCCTCGAGCGCGGCGGACAGCTCCTGCTCTGCGGCGTCTACCCCGTCTTCGCGATGCTGCCCCTGCCGAGCCAGATGCAGACCGGCAACTACGAGCGCAAGTCGCCGCTCGCCTTCCTCAAGCACCTCGGCTACTCGGGCGGCTCGGTGAACGAATCGACGGCGGCCGTGCAGCGGTTCCTGCCCTGGCGGCACCTCGGTCTCGACGCGGTGACGAAGGCGGTCGATCCCAATCCGCGCTACTACCCGGGCGCCAACGTGGACCTGCGCAACACCCGCACCTTCTGGGGGCTGACCGGGCTAGGCTACGCGGGCGAGGAGCAGGCGGACTATCCGATCAGCACCGGCTGGGTGCCGCCCGACACCCTGCGCTTCCGCCCCGAGGTCTACGCCTGGTTCGCCGCGGCCGGGCCCATCTTCAACAACCCGGACGACTGGGAGGACCCGAGCGGCGCCAACCACGTCGAGTTCGGCATCGGCGAAGGCGAGATCTACAACTGGGAGCGTTTCGCGGCGGCCTACGAGCCGCCGCTGGTGCTGCGCAGCGGCCAGTATCGGCGCCTGCTCAACTACATCCCCGCCGACTCGACGACGCGCTGGGGCACCGCTCCCAGCGCCAGCCATCCCTTCCTGCGCAGCGACGGCACCCATTACAACGAGGCCCACTACAGCCTGGGCCCGAATCGGCCGCAGATGAACGGGCTCGTCAGTGTCGTCCACCCCGAGACGCCCAGCGTCGTGCTCGGCTTCACGCCCTACTTCCTCGCCCCGGCCGACGCCCGCGGTCTCTTCGACCACATCCTGGTCGACATCTTCCACCTGACGAAGCGCTGAGCTCGATGCCGTCGGCCCCCTGGCAGAACCTGGCAGTGCTCACGCGCGGCGACTGGCCGGAGTCTCGCCACGCCGGCGCCTGGCGGCGGGGCCGCCCCCGGCGGGCCTGCCCAGGCCCGAGCTGCCCTAGGCGGCGGCCCTGGCGCGCCTGCGCGGCGCCCTGGCCGCCCACCCCGAGCTCGTGGGGGGCAGCCGCCGGCGCCGAGCGCGTCGTGCCGCCCCTCGTCTGCGCCCTGCTCGCGCGCTGGGGAATTCTCGACGCAAAAGCGCTTGCCGCGCTGGCGAGTTGGCGGGATCCTGCGCAAGTTAACGCGGCCGGGCGGGTGACGGGAGCGCTCAGCGTCCTGCCGGAGGCCTTGCCACCGGCCGTGCCGGTCCTGGACTAGTCTGGAGGTTGGGATGGAGCGCTACATCGAGCCCTTCAAGGTGAAGGTCGTCGAGCCGATCACCGCCATCAGCCGCGAGGAGCGGGCGGCGGCGATCGCCCGGGCCGGCTTCAACCTGTTCAAGCTGCGCGCGGACGAGATCTACATCGACCTTCTCACGGACTCCGGCACCAGCGCGATGAGCGACAACCAGTGGGCCGGCATCATGCTCGGTGACGAGTCCTACGCCGGCAGCCGGAACTACTTCAACTTCGAGACGGCCGTGCGCGAGATCTTCGGCCTCGAGCACGTGATCCCCGTCCACCAGGGCCGCGTGGCGGAGAACCTGCTCTTCTCGACCGTCCTCGAGCCGGGGATGGTCGTCCCCAACAACAGCCACTTCGACACGACACGCGCGAACGTCGAGGTCCACGCCGCCGAGGCGCTGGACCTCCTCTGCGCCGAGGGCAAGGACCCGCACCTCAGCGCGCCCTTCAAGGGCAACATGGACGTGGCGGCCCTGGAGGCCCTGATCGCGCGGGTCGGCACGGCGCGCATCCCGCTCGTGATGCTGACGGTGACCAACAACAGCGGTGGCGGCCAGCCGGTCTCGCTGGCGAACATCCGCGCGGTCAGCGCCGTCTGCCGCGCCCACGGGCTGCCGCTCTTCTTCGATGCCTGCCGCTTCGCCGAGAACGCCTACTTCATCAAGACCCGCGAGCCGGGCTACGCCGGGCGCAGCATCCCGGAGATCGTCGCCGAGATGTTCGGCTACGTCGACGGCTGCACGATGAGCGCCAAGAAGGACGGCATGGTCAACATGGGCGGCTTCCTCGCCATGCGCGACGGGGAGCTGGCCGAGCGCATCCGCAACCTGCTCATCCTGGTCGAGGGCTTCCCCACCTACGGCGGGCTCTCGGGCCGGGATCTCGAGGCCATCGCCCGCGGCCTGCGCGAGGTGCTCGACGAGCGCTACCTGCACTTTCGCGTCAGTCAGGTGGCCAACCTCGGCGAGCAGCTCGCGCAGGGGGGCGTGCCCATCCTGCAGCCGCCGGGCGGGCACGCCGTCTATCTGAATGCGGGCGAGTTCCTGCCCCACATTCCGCCGGCGGCCTTTCCCGGGCAGTCGCTGGCTGTGAACCTCTACATCGAGTCCGGCGTGCGCGGAGTGGAGATCGGCACCCTGATGTTCGGCGGCAAGGACCCCGCGACGGGCGCCGAGCGCACGGCGCGCCTGGAGCTGGTGCGCCTGGCCATCCCGCGCCGCGTCTACACGACGATGCACATGAACTACGTGGCCCAGGCGATCCTGGACCTCTACCAGAAGCGGGCGAGCCTGCAGGGCATGCGCATCGTCAAGGCGCCGCCCTTCCTGCGCCACTTCTCGGCCACCCTGGACTTCGTCGGCCGGCCCGAGCGCGCCCAGGCCATCTGAAACTGCGAGGAGAGAGCGAAGCATGATCGAGATCAGCGAGAAGAAGGTCTACGCCTTCGGGGGCGGCAACGCCGAGGGCAACGCAAGCATGAAGAGCCTGCTCGGCGGCAAGGGCGCGAATCTGGCCGAAATGGCCGCGCTCGGCATTCCGGTGCCGGCGGGCTTCACGATCACGACCGAGGTCTGCAACTGGTTCGGCGCCCACGGCCACCAGCGCCCCGCCGACCTCGCCGACCAGGTCGAGGCCGGCGTGCGCGCCATCGAGCGCGCGATGGGCGGCGCCTTCGGCGATCCCAAGCAGCCGCTGCTGCTCTCCGTGCGCAGCGGCGCCCGCGCCTCGATGCCGGGCATGATGGACACGGTGTTGAACATCGGCCTCAACGACGAGACGATCGCGGGGCTCATCCACGACGAGGGCTCCCGCCGCTTCGCCTACGACTCCTACCGCCGCTTCGTGATGATGTACGGCGACGTCGTCATGCAGGTGCGCGGCGAGCACCACGATCCCTTCGAGCAGCTCCTCCAGGCCAAGAAGGACGCCCGCCGCGTGAAGCTCGACACCGAGCTCTCCGCCGACGATCTGCGCGATCTGGTCGGCGAGTTCAAGGCCCTGGTCAAGCGCGAGACGGGGCGCGAGTTCCCCGAGGATCCCTGGACGCAGCTCTGGGGCGCCATCGACGCCGTCTTCCTCAGCTGGGACAACCCGCGCGCCGCCGCCTACCGCAAGCTGAACAACATCCCGGCCGACTGGGGCACGGCGGTCAACGTGCAGGCGATGGTCTTCGGCAACATGGGCGACGACTGCGCCACGGGCGTCGCCTTCACGCGCGATCCCTCGACCGGCGCCAACCGCTTCTACGGCGAGTACCTCAAGAACGCCCAGGGCGAGGACGTCGTCGCCGGCATCCGCACGCCCCAGCCGCTGAACATCGCGGCGAAGGATCCCGAGCGGCCGCTGCCCAGCCTCGAGGAGGAGTTCCCCGCCTGCTACCGGGAGCTGGTCGCGATCTACAAGAAGCTCGAGGGCCATTACCGCGACATGCAGGACATCGAGTTCACCATCCAGAAGGGCCGCCTCTGGATGCTGCAGACGCGCAACGGCAAGCGCACCGGCTTCGCGGCCGTGCGCGTCGCCGCGGAGATGCTCGGCGAGGGCCTGATCGACGCCAAGACGGCCGTGCTGCGCGTGGACCCCAACCAGCTCACGCAGCTCCTGCTGCCCGTCTTCGACCGCAAGGCGAAGGCGGCGGCGATCGCGGCGGGCCGCCTGCTCGCCAGGGGCCTCAACGCCGGCCCGGGCGCGGCGACGGGGGCCATCGTCTTCAGCGCCGACGCGGCGGTGAAGCGGGCCGCGGCGGGCGAGAAAGTGCTGCTCGTGCGGGTCGAGACCAGCCCCGAGGACATCCAGGGCATGCACGCGGCCGAGGGCATCCTGACGAGCCGCGGCGGCATGACCAGCCATGCCGCCGTCGTCGCCCGCGGCATGGGCAAGAGCTGCGTCGCCGGCTGCGGCGCGCTCGACATTGACTATGCCCACGCAGTCCTTCGGGTCGCCGGCCGCGAGTTCCGCGAGGGCGAGGCGATCAGCATCGACGGCCTCACGGGCGAAGTGCTGGCGGGCAGCATCCCGGTGCGCCCGAGCGAGATCGTCCAGGTCCTCATCGACGAGGAACTGGCGCCCGCGGACAGCCTGCTCTTCCGCCAGTTCGACACGATCATGAAGCTGGCCGACGACTTCGCGCGCCTGGCCGTGCGCACGAACGCCGACACGCCCCTCGACGCCACCGTCGCCCGGCGCTTCGGGGCGAAGGGCATCGGCCTGTGCCGCACCGAGCACATGTTCTTCGAGGGCGACCGCATCGATGCCGTGCGCGAGATGATCCTCGCCGAGGACCGCGCCGGCCGCGAGGCGGCCCTCGCCAAGATCCTGCCCATGCAGCAGTCCGACTTCGAGGGCATCTTCCGGGCGCTGGACGGTCTGCCGGTCACGATCCGCACCCTCGATCCGCCGCTCCACGAGTTCCTGCCCCACACGGAGGCGGAGATCGCCGAGCTCGCCCGCAAGCTCGGCGTGCCGGCCGCGCGCCTGGCCGCCAAGGTCGAGCAGCTCGAGGAAGCCAACCCGATGCTCGGCCACCGCGGCTGCCGCCTGGGTATCGTCTATCCGGAGATCACGGCGATGCAGGCGCGCGCCATCTTCCAGGCTGCCGTGGCGGTGCAGCGCGCTGGCGTGCGCCCGCTGCCCGAGGTGATGATCCCGCTCGTGGGCCACGTCAAGGAACTCGCCCTGCAGCGCAAGCTCGTGGAGGAGACGGCGGCTGCAGTCTTCGCCGAGACGGGCACGAAGGTGGAGTACCTGATCGGCACGATGATCGAGCTGCCGCGCGCCGCCCTGACCGCCGACGAGATCGCCGCCGAGGCGGAGTTCTTCTCCTTCGGCACCAATGACCTCACGCAGACCGCCCTCGGCCTCAGCCGCGACGACGCCGGCCGCTTCCTGCCCTTCTACGTCGAGCAGGGGATCTATGCGGCCGATCCCTTCGCGCGCCTGGATCAAACGGGAGTCGGCCAGCTCGTGCGCATGGGCTTCGAGAAGGGGCGCGCCGCCCGGCCCGGTCTCAAGGTGGGCATCTGCGGCGAGCACGGCGGCGACCCGAGCAGCGTCGCCTTCTGCCACCGGGTGGGGCTCAACTACGTGAGCTGCTCGCCCTACCGGGTACCGGTGGCCCGCCTGGCGGCGGCCCACGCCGCCCTGCAGGCCTCGGGAGTGGGGGACTGAGCGGGGAGCGGAGCCTGCGCGCCGCCAGCCGCAGGGAGCGGTCGGCGGCGCCCTGCGTTCCGCCCGCCGGGCCTGCCGCGCCGCGCCTCGATCTGCCGGCGCTGCGCCGCTCGCTGCGGCGCACGCTCCTGGTCGCCCTCGCCGCCCAGGCGGCGCTGGCCCTGCTGCTCGCCCGCTGGCCGGGACCGCCGCGCCTGGGCGCCGGCTACTTCGCCCTCGCTCTGCCCTGGGGCCTGGCCGTCGGCGCCGTCTTCACCCGCGGTCTGCACCTGCTCTACAGCGATGCGGGGCGCCCCCTCGCGCGTCTGAACCTCGCGACGAAGATCACCTTGCTGCGGCTGCTCGCGGTGCCCCTCGTGATCAGTCTCGTGCTCGCGGGCCGGCTGGTCATGGCCGGGGCCGTCGTCCTCCTGGCGGCGCTCAGCGACTGGCTGGACGGCGCCCTCGCCCGGCGCCTGGACGAGGTGACCCAGCTCGGCCGCGTGGCCGACCCGAGTATCGATGCGCTCTTCTGCGGCAGCGCGCTGGCGGCTCTCGCGCTGGCGGGCGCGCTGCCCGGCTGGGTCGTCGCCCTGGCGGGTCTGCGCTACGCCCTGCTGGCCGGCGGCGCACTCGGCTTGCGGCTCTTCGCCGGCTACCTGCCCGTGCGCGCCACCTTCGCCGGCCGCCTCTTCTACGTGCTGCAGTACGGCCTCCTCGTGTTGCTGCTCCTCCTCGGTTCGGGCGAGGGCGCCGCCGCGCTGCGGCGCTGGATCCCGCCCGCCCTCGGCGGGCTGCAGGTGCTGGTCAGCCTGCAACTCGCCTTGCTCGGCCGGAACCTCTATGCTGAGCTGCGGCGGGCTTGAGCGGCGACCCGGCCCGGCGCCGGGCAGCGATCCCGGTGGGCCGCTGCGCGAAAGGAGCTCCGGCATGCGCCCGATCCTCCGCTTCCTGCTCATCGCCGGGCTGGCCGGGGTAGCCTGCGCGCGGCCGGCCCAGGCCCCCCTGACGATCTGGGCGGGCGATGCGGCGGCTGTCCGCCTCGAGTACCGGGGCGAGGCGCTGGCCGTCTACGCGGCGGGGGACTTCAACGACTGGAACCCCCAGCGCCATCCCTTCCGGCGCCTGGAGGACGGCCGCTGGGAACTGACGCTGAGGCTCGCGCCCGGCGAGTACGGCTACCTACTGGCCGTGGAGGACAGCGGCGGCTGGACTCTGCGCCTGGACCCGGCCAACCCGCTCCGGCGCGACGACGCGGCCGGCCGCGGCCTCTCCCTGCTGCGCGTCGGGAACGACAAGGCCGGCGACGACTAGACCGCGCACCGACGCCTCCAGGCGTCACCGCACCATCCGGAGGCGACGGATCCCGTGGCACTCGAGACCCACCTGGCCGCTCCCCTGTCCGCGCTGATCGCCGCGCTCGCGCTCTGCGGCTGGTCGGTCTGGTCCTACCGGCGCAGCCTGAGTCCGCTGGGCGCCGGCCAGCGCCGCCTCCTGCTCGCGCTTCGCCTGGCGGCATCCCTCTTGCTCGCGCTCATGCTCGGGGGCCTCGATCTCGTGCTCGATCGCCAGCGGAGGGAGGCGCCGCTGCTGCGCGTGCTCGTCGACGCCTCGGCGAGCATGCAGCGCCCGGTGGGAGCGAGCGGCGGCAGTCCGAGCCGCTACGCCCGGGCGCGGGAGCTGCTGTCGGCGCTGGGCGAGCGCTACGGCGAGCGGCTGCGCCTCGCCCCCGTGGCCTTCGGCGCTGGGCTGCTCGCGGGCGAACTGCCCGCCTCGGCCGTGGCGCCGGTGACGGACATCGGCGCCGCGCTGGCGGGGCTGCCGCCGGCCGAGCCGGGCGAGGCCCTGCTCGTCATCAGCGACGGCTGCGACACCGAAGGCGGCCTCTGGGCCGGCGCTCTGCGCGGCGGCCGGCCGCTGCACGGGATCGTTCTCGGCGACAGCGTGCCGCCTGCCGACCTGCGCCTGGATCGGGTCGAGGCGCTGCCCGTGCTGCGCAAGGGCGCGCGCCTGCCGCTCGCGGTCGAGATCGTCGCCACCGGCGACGCGCCGCGTGCGGGCCGGCTGAGCGTCCGCGAGGGCGAGCGCCTGCTCGCCGACACGGAGTGGCTGCTCGAGCCCGGCGACACGCGAGCGCGCATCGAGCTGCCGCTCGCGCTCGAGGGCGTTGGCGAGCACCTGCTGACGCTGGCGATCGAGCGCGCGGGCAGCCCCGACGCCGCGCCCGCCAACGACCGGCGGCTGCTCGCGGTGCGCGTCGTCGAGAGCCGGCTGCGCGTGCTCGTGCTCGCGGGCCGGCCCGACTGGGATCTCGGCGCTCTCCTCGACGGCCTGCGCGGCGAGGAGTCCCTCGAGCTGGTCGCGGTGACGCCGGGCCCGACGGGCGCGCTGCGCGAAGCGGCCACGGGGCGGCCCTGGTCGCCCGCGACCGAGGAGTGGCACGGCCTGGTCCTGCACTCCTGGCAGGCGGGCTGGGCCCCGGACCTGCTCGAGCGCTTGCGTTTGCGCGGCGGGGCACTGGTGCTCGGCGGCTTCCTGGAGCAGGCCGGCAGCGCGCGCTTGCCCGAGCGCTGGCAGCTGGCGCTGCCGCGCGCCGGGCGCGCGGCCGGCGCCGAGCTCGAGCCGCGGCTGCGCTGGGGCGCCGACGCGGCGCACCATGCGGCCCTGCAGGGCGCCCTTGCCCTGGGCACGGATCCGGCGGCGCTGCCGGCCATCGAATGCGCGAGCGCGAATCCGCTCGCCGGGGGCCGTGAGCTGCTGGTCGCCGCGGCGGGGCCGCTGCTCGTCGCGCGCGAGCTGGGCGGCCAGCGCATTGCCGTCTGCAGCGGCCGCGGCCTCTGGCGCTGGCCGCTGCACGGAGAGACCGGCGCGCCGCTCTACGAGGAGCTGTTCTCGGGCCTCCTGCGCTGGCTCGCGCGCGAGGATCCGCCGGCGCGCCTGGTGGTGGACTGGGGCGAGGAGCCGCTCGCGGCCGGACAGCCCGGCCGCCTGCGCGCGGAGGTCTTCGATCCGGACTTCCGGCCCCTCGCCGATGCCGAGCTGGACTGGAGCCTCGCGCGGCCCGCGGGCGACAGCCTGCTCGCGGCGGGGCCCTTCGCGCGCGCGGGCGCGGCCTTCGCGGCCCAGCTGCCGGCGCTGCCCGAAGGGGTCTACCGCCTCGCGCTGCGCGCGCGCCTGGCGAGCGGCGAGACGCTCGCGCGCAGCCTCGAGCTGCCCGTGCAGACGCCGCCGCGCGAGCTGCTCGAACTGGCTGCCCGCCCGGAGACCCTGCGCTGGCTGGCTGGGCAGACGGGCGGCCGCCTGATCGCCGCCGAGGACCTGGGCGCGCTCGAGGCGGCGCTCGACTTCACGCCGCGCTCGAGCACGAGCCGGCGGATCCTGCGCCTGTGGCAGCACCCCCTGGCCTTCCTCCTCCTTCTCGCCCTCCTCGGCAGCGAGTGGGGGCTGCGGAAGCGATTCGGCATGGTCTAGGCCCCGCGCGAGCGCCGGCGACCCGGCCCGCCGCGGCGGGGTCGGGAGGTCGCCATGGACAGCGGGCTCGTCGCGCGCCGTCTGCTCCTTGTTCTCTTCCTGCTCGCGCTCGTGCTCTGGTTCCTGCTTGATAAGCCCGCCCGCGCGGGCCTCGTCCTCAACGAGGTGCTCTACGATCCCGAAGGCACGGACGGCGACGGCGAGTTCGTCGAGCTCTTCGCGGCCGGCGCCGAGAGCCTCGCCCTCGCGCCGGTGCGCCTCGAGTTCTGCAACGGCGCCAATCCGGGCGCCTGGGAGCTGCTCTGGAGCGGCGAGCTGCGCCTGGCGCCCGGCGCGCTCTTCCTGCTGGCCGAGGCGGGCGTGCCCGGCGCGGACGTCGTGCTCGCGCTCGATCTGCAGAACGGACCCGAAGCGATCCGCCTGCGCCTGGGCGGAGAGACCCTCGACCTCTTGGGTTACGGCGACGGGCTGGACCCCGCGCTCTACGAGGCCTGGCCGGCGCCGGACCCGACGGGGCTATCCCTGGCGCGCCAGCCCGACGGCGTCGACACGAACCAGAACGCCCTCGACTGGTTCGCCGCGCCGCCCAGCCCCGGCGCCCTGAACCTGCCCGCCTTCCGCGCCGCGCTCGAGGCGGTGACGCCGCCCTGGCTGCCGATCGCGCCCGGCGCGCCCTGCAGCCTCACGGTGCGCGCCGCGAACACCGGGGCCGCCGCCTGGCCCTCGTCGCTCGTCCTCGCCGTGGACGGGCAGGCGCGCGGCGCGCTGCCCGCAGCCGCCGCGGGGGAGCGGGCGAGCGCGCGGATTCCGCTGCCTGCGCTGCCGGCCGGCGAGCACGCGCTCGCACTCGTGCTGCAGGACCCGGCGGGAGCGGCGGCCGACAGCCTCAGCCTGCCCCTGCGCGTGGGCCTGGGACCGCTCGTCCTCGACGAGGTGCTCTTCGCGCCGCTCACGGGCGCGAGCGAGTGGGTGGAGTGCCGCGCGCGCGAACCCATCAGCGGGTTCGAGGACTTCCGGCTCGCCGACCTCGGCGGCAGCGAGGCGCGCTTCCGGCCGCCGCCCCTGGCCGCGGGCGAGCGCCTGCTCCTCTGCGCGGATCGCGAGGCCCTGCTCGCGGCGGAACCGGGGCTCGATCCCGGACGCGTGCTCGCGCTCTCGCCCTGGCCCAGCCTCGCCAACGCCGGCAGCGCGGCGCAAGCCCCCGGTTGGACCGATGGCCTGCGCCTGGACAGCCCCGACGGCCGGCGCGCGGATGCGCTGCTCTACCGCGGCGACTGGATCCCCGCGCGCGGCGTCAGCCTCGAGCGCGTCGTCGATTTCGGCGCGGGCGGCTGCGCACCCTGGGCGCCCTGCCCGGTCGGCGCGAGTCCGCTGGCGGGCAGCGGCGCTCCCGCGCCGGCCGCGACCGCCGGCCTCCGTCTCGCGCCCAATCCCTTCGATCCCGATCGCGAGCGCCTCTGGGTGGACCTGCGGGCGCCGGGCGAGGCGCTCGAGCTGCGCATCTTCGATGCGGCTGGGCGTCCCGTGCAGGCGCTGTCCGGCAGCCTGGGCGCCGGTCTCGCGCGCCTCGTCTGGGACGGGCGAGACGCGCAGGGTCAGGCCCTGGCCGACGGCGCCTACCCGCTGCTCGCGCGCTGGCAGGACGCCGCCGGCGCGCGCCGCGAGCAGCGCGCCGTGATCGGCCTGCGCCGCGCGGTCCTGCGGTGAGCGCGGCCCCGGTCCGCCGCCCCGGCGCGCGAGGCCGGCGTCCGGCCCTCGCGCTCGCAGCGCTCCTCGCGCTCGCACTCGGCGCCCGGCCCGCCCGGGCCCAGCTCTTCAGCCTCTTTCCCGAGCGCTCCCCGCGCGACGCCCAGGCGGCCCTGGACGGCCTCGCGCCCTGGCAACCGCGCCTCCTGCTCGGGAGCTGGCGCCCGCACGGCCTGCCGGCCACGGTGCACGAGCTGGAGCTGGCCGCAGCGCCCGGCGGCTTCCGGCTCGCCCTGGCCGCGAGCCGCCAGGACTGGGGACCCGTCGGGGCCTGGCGCCTGGGCGCGCGGGCGCTGAGGCCACTGGGGTCCGGCCTGGTCCTCGGGCTTGCCGCCGGCAGCGAGCAGCTGGACGCCGGGCGCGCCGCCGGCGAGCTGTCGCTGCTGGCCGCCCTGGGGCGGCGGCCCGTGCTCAGCCTGAGCGCCCGCCTCGCAGGGGCGCCGGGCCCCGGCCTCGCTCCGCGCTCGGCCGGCACCCAGCTCGGCCTCAGCCTCGCCGAAGGGCCCTGGACCTTGCGCCTCTGGCGCCGCCCCGGCGGTCCCCTCGGCGCCGAGGACGGCCTCTCGCTCGAGCGCCGCCAGGGGCCGCTCGAGATCGCCCTGCTGGCCAACTGGCCGGGTTGGCAGGGGCTGGCCCTGCGCTGGGGCGGTGAGCGCTGGGGGCTGGCTGTCGAGGAGCGCTTCCACGCCGAACTGGGCGCGAGCCACGGCCTGCGCTTCCTGGTGCGCTAGATGAAGTCCATTCCACGACTTGCTCTCATGCTTGCACTTGTGGCGGTCGTCCTGGCGGCGCCCGGCGCCCGCGCGCGGGCGGAGGAGGCCCTGCCCCTGGAGGCGGAGGCGCCGCCCGAACTCGGTGCCCTGCCCGGCCGGACGGGGCTCAGCCTGGGCGGGGGACTGGACGGCGAGGGCTGGCGGCCCGCGCGTCTCGGGGCCAGTCTGGCCCTGGGCAGCTGGCGCCTGGGTCTCGCGGGCACCCAGGGGCAGGGCCGGCCGCGGGGGGCCCTCGCGGCCGGGGAGGGCCGCTGGCGCCTCGTGGCCGGCGGTCTGGGCGGCGACTGGGGCAGCGGTCTGCTGCTGGGCCGGCGCGGGCGCGCCGGCCTCGGCAATCCACGGCCGCCCAGCGCGCGCTGGCTGCCCCTGGCGCCCTCGACGCAGCGCTCGCCGCTGGCCGCGGGCCTCTACCTTGCCCACGCGGGGCGGAGCCGCGTGGCGGTGGCCGTCCTGGCGCCCGCGGCCGTGGGCGAGGCCCCCCGCGGCCTGCTGGGCCTGGGCTGGCGCGCGCTCAGCCTCGACCTGCTCGCGGCGCCGGCGGCGCCGGGGCTCGCGGCCGGCCTTGCCCTCCCGCGGCGCGAGGGCAGCGCCGGCCTGCAGATCGAGGCCGGACTGCTCGCGCCTCCGGCAGCGCCGCTGCGCCGGGCGCTGGCCTGGCGGCTCGCGCTGGCGCCCGCGACCAGCGCTCGCGGGCTCGCGCTCGGCGTCGAGGGGCTCCTGCTCGGCGGGCCGCAGCCGCGGCCCGCGCCGAGCGGGTGGCTGGGCGGAGCGCCGGGCGAGGAGCTGCACGCTGCGCTCGCGCTCACCGGGCCGGGCGACTGGCACTGGCGCCTCGCCCGCCGGCTGCGGCAGGGGCTGGGGCTCGCGCCCGGCCTGCGCCGCAGCGAGAGCGCGCTCTGCCTCGAGCAGACGGGCCGCCTGGCCCCCCTGCGCCTCGCCCTGGAACTGCGCCAGGTCGAGGAGCGCCGCACGGAGGCGATCCCCGCCGCGCCCGGCTTTCCGCGCGCCGTCTCGCGTCTCGCGCTCCGCCAGGAACTGGCGGTGAACCTCGAGAGCGCGGGCGGCCGCGCGCTCGCCTGGCGGCGTCGCTTCGGCGAGCAGGGCGTGGGCAGTCTCTTCCAGCTGCGAGCGCCGCTGCCGGGACTGCCGCGCCTGCGGCTTTCGCTGCTGCGCCACGAGCTCGAGCCCGGCGCGCCGGCCTTCCTCGTCGCCAGCGGGAGCGACGCCGCGCCCGGACTCGCGGCCGAGAGCGAAACGCGGGCGCTCGCCGGCAGCGGCTGGCAGCTCGCGGCGCGCCTGCCCGTGGGCAGTGCCGGCCGCCGTCTCCTGCTCAGCGCACGGGGCGCGCGGCGCGATGATGGCCGTCTGAGCGGCGCGCTCTGGGTGGACCTCGCGCTCGCGCGCAGCGCGCAGGCCCGCGATTGACAGCCCTCGCGATCGATGCTCACATGCCCGCATGTCACGCTTCAGCGGCAGCGGGGAGTGGACCGTCCTCGGTCTCATGTGCGGCACGAGCCTGGACGGCCTCGACGGCGCGCGCCTGCGCCTGCGCTGCGGCGCGGCAGGGCTGGAGGCCTGGGAGCTGCTGGACCATCGCGAAACGCCCTATCCGCCCGCGCTGCGGGCCGAGGCGGAGGCGCTCATCCGGGGCGAGGCGAGGAGCGCCGCGGACTTCGCCGCCCTGCACGTCGGCCTCGCGCGCGCCTTCGCGGACTTCGTGCGCGCGGTCTTCCCCGCGCCCATCGCCGACCTTGCCGGCTTCCCGGGCCAGACCCTCTGGCACGATCCCGAGGGCGCCGGCCTCAGCTTCCAGATCGGCAGCCCGGCCGCATTCGCTACCCTGAGCGGCCTGCCGACGGTGGGCGAGTTCCGCCTGCCCGATGTGCTCGCGGGCGGCCAGGGCGCGCCGCTGGTGCCGCTCGCCGACGCGCTGCTCCACCGCGACGCGCGCGAGACCCGCGTCCTGCTCAACATCGGCGGCATTGCCAATCTCACGCTGCTGCCGCCGGGTCGCGGCGTCGAGGGGGTGCGCGCCTGGGACACCGGGCCGGGCAACACCCTGCTCGACAGCCTCGCGCGCCTGGCCACGGGTGAGCCCTGCGATCGGGACGGCCGCCTCGCCGCGCGTGGGCGCGTGCTGCCCGACCTGCTCGCCCAGTGGCTGGCCGAGCCCTGGTTCCAGCGGCCGCCGCCGAAGTCGACGGGACGCGAGCTGTTCGGCGGCACCTTCCTCGGCCCGGCGGCTCTCGCCGCGCTACGCCGTGCGCATGCGGACGCCGATCTCGCC